>JAGBWO010000281.1 GCA_017629765.1 Opitutales bacterium
GGCGAGGCGACGCTTCTTGGCGCAAAGCTTGCCATGAGCATGGGCGAAATCGAAGCGGCAAAAGAATTCCTCGATCCTTTCCTTGAAGACCCGACAAACAAGGATTCAAAATTCTATAAAGAAATAGAAGACTATCGAAGCTCGATAAAGTAAAATCATTTACCCACTTTAAAATTATGAATATAAAGAAATCGACAATTTTGGCGGCGGCTTTGCTTCTTTCCTCGGGCGCGGTTTTTGCGCAAAAGGACGACGGAGACAGAAGCAGAATTGCGGAGTACGAAAAAAACAAACTGCCCATCGTTTTCGTTGAAGACCAAAAGAATAAAAGCGCGAAAACTTCAAATATGAATTTTGAAGAGCTTACGATGGTTGACGGCATAATTAATTTTAAACTGTCGTTTACCGACGGCACTCCCGGATCTGTTTTTGTGCCTATAAACAAAGAGGGGGTAAAGTTCAAGTACCGCGTGACTGACGACTTGAAGCGTTTGCGTTCTGCGTATGCACGCGGCAAATGGGAGGAGGCGGTGTCTGCGGGCAGAAGCGTCATCTATCCTGCTGTTGTCATTATGGACATTCCCGAAAGAATAACGAATGTCCAGGAAAATCTGCCGATGTTTGTGGAATCGTTGCTTAGGGCAAACAGATACCTTGAGGCAAAAGGCCTCATGGAGTCTTTGCCTCTTTCAAAATCAACCTACAATGTCGGTCTTGCGGCGGTTGAATATGTAAATTTGATGATAGACGCAAAGCGTTATGAAGAGGCAAACAGCGCCTTGGAGCGTTTGAATTTCGGCGGCGCGAATATCGACAATATTGACAGCATTATGGAAATTGCCCATAAGTTCCGCAAAATCGGAAGAATCGGCGACGCTGTCAGATGGTACACAAAGCTTCAGTCGACTCCCGGCAACGCAAACAAAAACGAAGCCACAATGTGGATGGCGTATTGCGACGTTTTGAATAACAGCGATATTTCCGCCCGTTTGTTTGTTGACAACTTGAAGAATATGCCGAAAACCGAAAGGGCTTATTCTTTGAAATGCCTTGTTGACGGAATGCTTCTTGAAAAGGCGAAAAAATCGTCCGATGCCGTTGATTCTTATGCAGAAGGCATTGTTTACGGAGATATTACCTACGATTGGATGCCGATAATTCTTTATAAAATTGCCAAACTTTATAAAGCCGATGAAAACTTTACGGCGTCAAACGAAATTTTCGAGCAGATTGTCTTGCTGTATTCGGATACGGAATATGCAAAGCTTTCAAAGGGCGAAATCGTTGAAATAAAAGTTCCCGAAGAAGAGGGCGAAGAGGAAGAGTTTGAAGAATAATATCTTGCTCTTTGCTGTATGAAATGTGCGTTATAAAACGCACATTTTTTTATCTCGATGGTTTTTCGCATGGAAACCGCATATAGATTGGAATAAGAGGGTTTAAACCAAAGTTACACAGGAATTCGCTGTTTTTGAAAGCGATAGGGCAAAAGAAATAAAACTTTTAGAATTTGCTTGACGCCGGATGGATTTTTTTATTTTTAAACTTAGTTTCAATTTTTTTTGAAAAAATATTGATTTAATATTGTTTTTTATCTTGATAGTTTTTGCAAAGATTACCATATTGAATTCGAGTAGTTATTTCCTGCATATATGATAGAATAGTACAGATATAGTATTTAGGGGATTTTATAGATGAGAATAAGACGATTCAAACCGAAGCAACAGAAGAATTCGCTGTTTTTGAAGGTAATGATAGTGGTAGGCGCTATCATGACTGCCGCATTGATATTGGCGGGCGGCATAATGGTAACGCAGGCGATATTGCCGAAAGAGACGGAATTTGAGGCTGTTCCTCCGCCGCAAAATCAAGTTGAGCCAGAGAAGCAGAAGCGCAAGGTAATAACAAAGAACGTCCAAAAAAGAAATTCGTCTTTGGTAAAGCGCATAAATGTCGTGCAGCCGCAGCAGATAAATACCCCGCAGGTTGAGATAAGCCTTCCGAGCGGCATGGGCGGAGAAGGCACCGAAGGCTTTTCTTCCATTGATATGTCCGGAATGGCAAACTTGGGCAAAGTTAAAATCGACTTGCCGGAATTCGACATTTTCGGCGTAAAAGGCTCTTCCGACCGCGTGCTTATATGTTTTGACGTATGCTCAAAGACAATGACAGAAGAAATGGGGGCTCTTCCGGCTTTTAACGTAGTAAAAAATGAAATTGCCACTCTCGTCAGGGGCTTGCCCGCAACCTGCCTTTTCAACGTTATGTGTTTTGACATGGAAAGAGGTCAAAAGCATGGCAATCTCGGCAATGGTATTGAAGGTGGAAACGTAAACTGCATAGAAGTTTACAGGCAAAATCTTGTTCCCGCAAACGCTTCAAACAAAAGCTCCTTTGAATCTTGGATTAAGGGCATAAATCAAAATGAAAACGAAATAGGCTTGCGCGACGCAAACTATGAATTGCGCTTTCCTTACGTCCCGTTCAACGAAGGCTTTACATACGAAAACCATGTTTGGCAGCGCCATGGCGTCGTGTATTGGTATATGGCGTATCAGGCGGCAATCGAACAGGGCGCGGGCGTCATATACTTCTTGACGACGCACTGGCCCCGTCCCGACGAATTCTGGGTGAAGATGACTCCGGACCAGCGTAAAAAACATGTCGAACAGACTAAAAAGAATGCCGAGAACTTTGAAAAGTCGGGCGGCAAGCTTGTCTCTCCGGAAGAAAAGGGAAAGTTCTACGCAATCGCAAGAGAGGTTGCCCGCAAAATGATTAATGCGGAAAATGAAAAGCGCGCCCAAAAGAACATTCCTCCGATGGTTATCCGCGATTCTTGGGGATATGCCGCGCAAAAGCGCATTCCGGAGGCGATTGAAGCCATGAAGAAAAAGACTTGGGACGATTTTGCTCCGAAGTTCAAGTTTAAGCACCATACCAATCCGAGCATTATGGCGCATTATGAGCCGATATTTAAAAAGGTTTACGAAGAGCGCGGATTGAAGCGCCCGACGTTTAATATGATTATCATGATGCCAAAGCAGGGCAATCCGGAATGGCAGAAGAAGTATTTTAAAAACGCGAGCGCGTGGGCGCGCCAAAACAACAAGGGCGTTGTCCGCATTATAAGAGGCGCAAAACCGATTTCTGAATACGAAGATCCCGACAAGAAAAAAGAGGATAAAGCGGAAAAGAAATAATAATAAAAAAACCTGCCTTGGAAAGGCAGGTTTTTTTATCGGGGGTTCAAGGCAAATTTATGGATTTTTGTTAAACAGAAAATCCATAAGTTCTATTGCAGACTTGGGGCGGTTTAGAATGTAAAGATGAATTCCCTCCACTTCGCTTTCAAGAAGTTCCGCAATCTGTTTTTTTGCCCAGTTTAATCCTATTTTTGCCTCTTCGGCTTCGTCTGAATTTGCGCTTTTAAGGAGTTCTTCCAAGTCTTTCGGAAGTTTTGAACCGCACATCGAGCAGAAATTGGAAGCCTGTTTTAGCGACAGCGCTGGCATAATTCCGGCGTGTATGGGTTTTTCTATTCCCGAATTCCTGCATTTTCTTGCAAATTCAAAGAAAGAGGAGTTGTCGAAGAAAAGCTGCGTTATTATCATGTCCGCGCCCAAATCCACCTTGCGTTTTAAGTTTTGCAAATCCGCTTCCGCCGAGGCGGCTTCCGGGTGCTTTTCCGGATAGCCCGCGCATGCGATTTTCATTTCGGGAAATTCCGTCTTTATAAGATGAATGAGTTCGCTTGCATATGCCAGCCCGTTCGGATGGGGCTTGAAGTTCGGCTCGTTTCGCGGCGGATCTCCGCGCAGCGCCATTATGCGGTTAAACCCTTTTTGCCGGTATCCGGAAATTATTCCGCGCAGTTCGTCAATGCTATGTCCCACGCATGTTAGATGGGGCATTACGTCGAAATTGAAAATTTCGCGGAGCAGTTCGCCGTATTCTATCGTGCGTTCGCGCGAAGAGCCTCCCGCGCCGTATGTGATTGAAACGAAATCGAGCGGAAATTTTTTAATTGCGTTTGCCGTTCTTAAAATCTGCCTTGCGCCTTCCTCCGTCTTTGGGGGAAAAAACTCCGCAGTAATTTCAATTTTTCTTTTTTGCATTGTTTAAAATCTGCATATTTATTTTATTTTGTCAATCAGACTAAAAGGATAAATGTACCATACTGTATGATTTTTCAGCTTTTTTTCTTGATAGGGCGGAGGATTTCTGTTTTCATTTTTAGCAACTTTACAAAGTTTGTCAAAATACTAGAAAGGTAAAAATGTCAAAAAAAGTATTAAAAGTAGGTATGGTAGGCGGCGGCAAGGGCGCATTTATTGCACAACCGCATCAAAAAGCGATATTTTCGGACGGCACAAGGCGCGTAGTCGCAGGCGCGTTGTTCCCTGACCCGAAAATCGCAATGGAAGAAGCTGCAAACTGGCCTTATCCAATCAAGGGCTACGAATCATACGACGCTATGATTGAAGACCAGAAAAACCTTCCCGAAGACGAAAGGCTTGATTACGTTTTAATCGTCACTCCGAACTGGGTTCACTTTGATCCCGCAATCAAGGCTATTGAAGCCGGCATTCCCGTAATGTGCGAAAAGCCTTTGTGCATTTCCATGGAGCAGGCCGACAAGATTGTCGAAGCGGTGGAAAGAAAAAAAGTTCCGTTTGCGGTCGCGCACACTTACTTGGGGCATTGGACAACCCGTTTTTCGCGCTTCATCGTTCAAAGCGGTCTGCTTGGCGAAGTGCAGTGGGTTGACGCTTCCTATATTCAAGGCTGGCTCGGTCCTTTGATGTTGGGCGGGGCAAGCTCCATGCCGATGTGGCGCACAAATCCGCAAATGGCGGGCAAGAGCGGATGCGGCGGCGATATCGCAACGCACGCTTTGATGCATTTGAGATTTACGACCGGACTGGACGTTACAGACGTCAGCGCGCATCTTGAAAAGTTCATTCCCGGCAATGCGCTCGACGACCATTTCACAGCCTATTGCAAGCTTTCAAACGGCGGCAAGGCGATGGTTAGGGCTTCGCAAATCTCGCACGGGCATAAGAACGACTTGGGCATTGAAATCGTCGGCACAAAGGCTTCTTTGGAATGGAAGCAGGAAAATTCCGAATGCGTCACAATCCACGTTCCGGGACAGCCCGACAGGGTTTACTGGCGCAGGGAAGTGCAGCCGAACGACGGTTTCTTGGGCGATGTTCCCGCAGACTTGCTCGCGGAGCCGCAAATTCCGTCGGGACACTGCGAAGGCTTCCATGACGCCTATGCGCGCCTCCACCGCTTCTTTGAAGCCGACGTGCGCGCATACTGGGAAGGCAAGCCCTTTGATTGCGACGGTTCAAAGTATGCAAACGTATATGACGGCAGAATGGGCATGGCGTTCATCGACGCAAGCGTCGCTTCTTCCGAAAAAGACGGCGCATGGGTCAAGGTCGACATCAAGAAGTAAAAATTTGAAGCTTTCAAGCCGCTCTCCCGCAGGGCGGCTTTTTTTTGCGCCAGTGCAAAAAAGTGTTGAATTTTCGAAAAAATATTCCAATATGGATTTTTTAAAAATTTTAGATAGAGGAATATTGAAATGTTATCTTTGTTAATAGGCATTTTTACTTTGATTTTAATCTTAATCTGCGTTCTGTTGGTTTTGGTTATATTGATGCAGCGTCCGAGCGCGGATGCCGGCATGGGCGCAAGCCTTGCAGGCGGCGCGGCTGAAAGCGCATTTGGCGGAGAAACGGGCAATGTCTTGACAAGGGTGTGCGTAAAATGCATCGTTGTGTTTTTTGTGCTTACATTCTCTCTGTTCTTGGGAAACATTTATTTAAACTCGACAGAAAAGGCGTCGGAAGACGTTTCAGCCCCCACAATGGCA
>JAGBWO010000282.1 GCA_017629765.1 Opitutales bacterium
CAATGCGCTTTTCATTGCGGGATGCTCTTTGGAATATCCGCACATGCTAAGCGCCTCGATAATATGCGCTGTCACATCCGCGCTCGGAGGATCCAAAACCTCCCCAAAATCGCAAAAGGGTATTTTGGTTACAATTTCCTTGTTATTGTCTTTGTCGAAAGCTCCCCATCCTCCGTTTTCGGACTGCATTGCCAAAATCCAGCCGATTGCCCGCTCTATGACGGAGTCGATTTTTTCAATGCGCCCGTCGCCTTCCGGCAGTATATTGCGGAATTTTTTCAGAGCGCAAATCGCAACCCCCGTATCGTCAATGTCGGGGTAGAATTTGTTCGCCCTTTCAAAAGACCATCCGCTCGGCTTAACCTGGTTGCCGACAAGCACCGCCCAGTCCCCGTAATGGTCGTTTTCCTTTTTCAGGAGGTAATCGACCGCCTTTGCCACACCTTCGCTTTCCCAGCTTTCTCCCGCGTCCAAAAGCGCGTTCAGGGCAAGCATCGTGTCCCAAACGGGGCTTTCGCTCGCCTTTATGCGTATGCCCTTTTCGTTCGGCTCCGACCAGTGCAAATTGACGGCGTTTAGGGCAAGCTCCATATTTTTCTGCGTAAAGCCGAAGCCGCTTATGTGCATTGCAATTATCCCGTAAATCCACGGAGGCTGTATGCCGCCCCAATATCCGTCTTCGTCCTGATGCTCCAAAATCCATTCCATTACCTTGCGCTTTGCCTGCTGCCTGAACGGATTCCAGCCGAGAAATTTATTATACGCCCTCAAAAGCTTGTCGCTTGCAAGGAAGAAATTTTCCCATGAGAAGAATTTTGGATTGCGTGTTGAAAAGCCCCACTGCTTGTAGTTTCTGCCGCCGGGGAAAAGCTCGTCGCACCTGAATTTTTCGCCGAGAATTTTTACGGGCTTTTGCGACAACACTATTGTAAGCGGCATCATCGTTGCGCGCGCCCAGCAGGCAAACCTGTAAATGTTTATCGGCATAAACTTGGGCAAAAATATGATTTCGGGCGGCAGTTCCGGAGTTTCGTCCCAATCCCATTCGCCGAAAAGAGCGAGCCAATATTTTGTGAAAACCCTTATATGCTTCTGCCATTCGTGCTTTAAAAGCCATTCGCGCGCCCGCTTCATATAAGGCTCGTCGGGCGAAGAGCCGGTTATGCGAAGGGCGTAATAGCATTCGACCGTCGTGTTTATGTCGCCGTTATTGGCGTTGAAATAGACGTCCCAAGAACCGTCCTGCCTTTGGTTATTTTTGATATACTCTAAAATTGCGGCGTTTTTGGGATTTTCGAACCCGCAGAAAACCGAAGCCATAATCCACTGGGCCTCCATGCAGCAGTTGGTTTCAAGCGGGGCGTTCCAGTACCCCTCTTCATACTGGTTTTTATAAAGCCAGCCGATTGCGCGTTTTAAGCACTCTTTCAAATTTTCGGATTTTACACTGTTCATTATTCGTGAAATAAAAGTGAACGGTTGTTCACTTGTCAAATAAAAAAAGTGAACAATCGTTCACTTTTTTTAAGCGCGCTAAGCCCCGCGCAAAAAAAACGCCGCCGAACAAAACGGGGCGTTTTTAAATTCCTATTTTTGAAAGGATTAACGCTTCTCGGAAACGAATTTATAAAATTCCTCGTAAACAGAATCCGAATTTTTAGGGCCCTTTGTCGCTTCGGGATAGAAAACAACCGACATTGTGTTCCCGCTTTTAAGCCCCGCGACCGAATTGTCGTCTATATCGATATGCGAGACTTCCAAGCCCGTGCCTTCGAGCGAGTTTTCATCGACGACAAAATCAATGTTGTGCGCGGAAACCCTGACCAAATCTGTTGCAACATTTTTTACGGGACGGCTGTTCTTGCGCCCGAATTTCAACTCGCGCAGTTTCGCGCCGCCTGCCAATGCAATCGCCAAATGCCCCAAACCGATGCCCAAAACAGGATATTTCTTTTGCAGAATTTTTATGTTTTCCACGACAGCGCCGCAAACGCAGCCCGCGCCGCTCGAAACAAATATGCAATCGGGATTTGACGCCTCTATTTCAGAAACATCCGCGCCCGACGGGAAAATTTGCAGGTCAAAACCGTTGTATGCGAGCGTCTGCAGCGTCGAATTTGCCGCGCCCAAATCTATGACAGCGCATTTTTTAAGCGGAGTTTTGCGGGCAGACTTGTAAATATCGGTGCCGCTTACCGAAAACGGAGCGATATTTGAATCGTCAAACTTGTATTGAGACTTGCAAGACGCGCCAAAATCCTTGCAGCCAAAGCCATTCCACGATTTTGCAAGCTCAACCGCCTTTTCCTCCGAAATGTCTTCGGTTGAGAGGCACGCGCCCATTGCGCCGTCGCGCACGATTTTCATTGCGATTGCGCGGGTATCCAAGCCTTCTATGCCCGGAACGCCGTTTGAAACGAGATAATCGCTTAAAGACCCTTCGCTTCGCCAGTTGCTTACAATAGAACTGTTGCGCATAACCGCCAAGCCTTCAATCCAAACCCTGCCGCTCTGCGCGTCGGCTGAATTTACGCCGTAGTTGCCGACTTCAACGGCGGTCAGCACCATAATCTGCCCCGCGCTTGCAGGGTCGCTTATGAGTTCCTGATAGCCCATAACCGCGCTGTTGAACGCCGCCTTGCCCACTCTGGTTGTCTTTGCGCCAAACGAAGAGCCTGTAAACACAGTTCCGTCGGCGAACGCCAAAATTGCCTTACCCATAAAATTATTCCTTTGAACCGTTAACCATTTTCATATACTCTTGCAAAGACTGCACGCTCATCTCCTTCTCGCGCATCGCCTCTATGCCCTTTACCGCTACGTTTGCCGCCATCATTGTGGTCATTGTGCAAACTTTTTTAAGCAAAGCCTCCTGACGGATTTTATTTTCGTCAAGGCGCGGAGTCATTCCCGAAGGAGTGTTTATGATTAAATCCATTTCGTCGTTTTTAATCATGTCGATAACGTTCGGGCGCGCGCCTTCGTTCAGCTTGTATGTGCGGGTTACGGGAATTCCGTTTTCCGAAAGAAGCTTCGCTGTTCCGGAAGTCGAGAAAAGCTTAAATCCGAGAGCGACAAGCCTCTTTGCGATTTCCAAAGCCATAGGCTTGTCATGGTCCTTAACCGACAAGAATGCGTTGCCTGTTTTCGGAAGAGAAGGCTGCGCGGCGTCTTGGCTCTTAGCAAACGCGGTCAGCAAGTCGGGGCCCAAGCCCATGACTTCGCCGGTGGAGCGCATTTCGGGGCTTAGCATAATAGTTGCGCCCCTGAAGCGCACAAACGGGAATACCGATTCTTTAACCGCGACAAACGGAACTTTCACTTCTTTGGTAAAGCCCAAGTCTTTCAGCTTTTCGCCAGCCATAACTCGCGCGCCGATTTTCGCAAGCGGAACGCCTATGACTTTCGAGCAGAACGGGACAGTGCGCGATGCTCTCGGATTTACTTCGAGCAAATAAAGCTCGTTGTCCTTTATCGCAAACTGTATGTTCATAAGGCCGACAACCTTCAATTCCTTCGCCAAAGCGTAGGTGGCTTGGCGCACTTCTTCGAGCATTTTCTCGGAGAGCGTGTGCGGCGGAAGCACCATTGCGGCGTCGCCGGAATGCACGCCCGCATACTCGATATGTTCAAGCATTCCGCCAACGACGGTAGTTTCGCCGTCTGAAATAGCGTCAACGTCAAGCTCGATTGCGTCCTCCAAAAATTTGTCGAGAAGAACGGGCTTTCCGGGAGCCGCTTCAAACGCGTCGCGGATTACCTTTTTCATCTCGTCCATATTATAGACGATGAACATTCCCCTGCCGCCCAATACAAAGCTCGGGCGCAGCAATATCGGAAAACCTATCTTGCCCGCCAGTTCGTAAGCCTGTTCGGGAGTTATTGCCGTCGCGTTAATCGGCTGCTTCAAGTTAAGCTTGTCGAGGATTTTCTTAAATATTTCGCGGTCTTCGGCGGCGTCGATTGATTCGGGGGAAGTGCCGATGATGTTTACGCCGTTTGCCTTCAATTCGCTTGCCAAATTAAGCGGGGTCTGCCCGCCAAGCTGAACAATCGCCCCGTCGCACTTTGTCTGCTTGTAGACTTCCAAAACGTCTTCAAGAGTGAGGGGCTCAAAGAAGAGCTTGTCGGAAGTGTCGTAGTCGGTAGAAACGGTTTCGGGATTTGAATTTACAATAATAGTTTCATATCCCGCTTCGCGCAGCGCAAAAGACGCGTGGACGCAGCAATAGTCGAACTCGATGCCCTGCCCTATTCTGTTCGGTCCGCCGCCGATAATCATAATCTTCTTTTTGCCGGAATGCTTGATTTCGCTTTCCGCGCCGTATGTGGAATAGTAGTAGGGGTTTACCGCGCTAAACTCGCCCGCGCAAGTATCGACGAGCCTGTAAACGGTGTTGATGCCCCACTCTTCGCGCAATTTTTTGATGTTGCGTATTTTTGTCGAGCAGATGTCCGCGATTTGCAAGTCCGTAAAGCCGGAAGCCTTTGCCTCCTGCAAAAGGTCTTTTGTCATATTCAAAAGCCCCGCCTTGCGCAAATTTTCTTCTGTTTCGACAATTTCTGATATTTGGCGTATGAACCACGGGTCGATATTCGTAAGCTCGCAAACCTGCTCCTGCGTCATTCCCGCC
>JAGBWO010000283.1 GCA_017629765.1 Opitutales bacterium
AAATCATCACGGTTGAAGACCCTGTCGAATACCAGATGTCGGGCGTAAACCAAGTACAGGTAAAGCGCGAGGTAGGCATGACGTTTGCGGCGGCTCTGCGCTCAATGCTGCGTCAGGCTCCGAACATAATAATGGTCGGCGAAATCCGCGACTTGGAAACTGCGGAAATTGCAATCAACGCCTCCTTGACGGGGCATATGGTGTTTTCCACCCTCCACACGAACGACGCGGCAAGCGCGGTCACCCGCCTTGTCGATATCGGCGTAAAGCCGTTCTTGGTTTCGGCGTCTTTGCGCGCCGTTTTGGCGCAGCGCCTTGTGAGAAAAAGCTGCGCCCAGTGCAAGGAAAACTATATGCCCGATTCAAAGGTTTTGCAGGCTTTGAACATCAACGAAATCGAAGCGGCAAAGATGTCCTTTATGAAGGGCAGGGGATGCCCAAAATGCAACGGCATCGGCTACAAGGGCCGTATGGGCTTGTTTGAAATCTTCCTCGTAAACGAAGAATTACAGCAGATGGTTTATGAAGGCAGGACTTTGGTTGAAATCCGCCAAAAGGCGCGCGAGCTCGGCATGAGAACAATGCGCGAAGACGGCATACGCAAAATTTCGAGCGGGCTTACCACTCCTGACGAAGTTCTGAAAGTCACAATGAACGAGGCTGATTAAAAATAGCAAAGGAATTTCAAAATGTTTGAAGACCACAATAGCACCGTTTACGAAATAATGCTTGCGTCCAATCTGATAGACAAGGCGCAGTTAGACGATTTAAACCAGACGCACGTCGATACGGGAAAGCCTCTCGCCGACGTAATCATAGGTTCTGGTTTGATTGAAAAAAATGATTTTTTGAAGGCAATCGCGGATAATTTGAGCTACGAGTATATGCCCTCTGTCCCTTCCGACATTCCGCAGGAAGTTTCCAAGCAGATTAGGGCACAGGTTGCAAGAATGTACGGGGTTGTCCCGCTCGAATATACCGACACCACGATAAAAGTTCTGGCAATGGATCCCTTCAACAACTCCATTGTAGACGACTTGACTTTCTCTTTAAATAAAGATGTATCGATTGTCGTTGCCGACCCTGCGGCTGTTGAAAATCTGCTGAAACAGATTTACGGGGAGGAAGATTCGAGCATAGACGAGCTTCTTTCGGAAATTTCAGGGGTTAATTTCGGCGAAGGAGATATGTCCGAAAACGACATATCGAACATGGCGAACGAAACGCCGATTATCAGGTTCGTAAACCTTGTTTTGCAGCAGGCAATCCGCGACAAGGCATCCGACATCCACTTCGAGCCTTTTGAGGACTGCTTCCGCATACGCTACCGTATCGACGGCGCGCTCTACGAAATGGCTCCGCCTCCCAAAAGCTTGGCATTGCCCGTGATTTCCCGCGTAAAAGTTTTGGCGAATTTGAACATTGCCGAAACGCGCATTCCTCAGGACGGAAGAATTAAAATGTCGATTTCGGGAAGACCCATAGATTTGCGCGTATCTACTCTTCCGACGCAGTTCGGCGAATCGGTCGTGCTTCGTATTCTTGACAAATCCGTCGTAAACCTCGACCTCGACATGCTCAGCATGTCCGACGAAGTCAAGTCGAATATCCGCAGGCTTGTAAATCTTCCAAACGGAATTTTCATCGTAACAGGCCCTACTGGTTCTGGTAAAACAACGACACTTTACTCCGCATTGCGCGAAGTCAACACTGTCGACGTCAAGATTTTGACTGCGGATGACCCTGTCGAATATGAAATCGACGGCATAATGCAGGTTCAAATCAACCACCATGTAGGCTTGGACTTCGCAAGCGCGTTGCGTTCATTCTTGCGTCAAGACCCCGACAAAATAATGGTCGGCGAAATCCGCGACTTGGAAACTGCGCAGATTGCGGTTCAGGCGTCCCTCACTGGGCACGTCGTTTTGGCTACCTTGCATACAAACGACTCTCCGGGCGCGGTGACAAGGCTTATGGATATGGGGCTTGAACCCTATCTTATCGCGGCTTCCCTCGAAGGCGTTTTGGGTCAGCGTTTGGTCAGAAAAATATGCCCGTCATGCAAGACGGCTTACGAGCCGGACCAGGAGCTTATAGATATGCTCGGCGTTGACCCGATAGAAATTGCCGACAAGCAGTTCTTCTTCGGCAAGGGATGCCCCGAATGCGCAAATTCGGGCTACCGCGGCAGACAGGGCTTGTTCGAGCTTCTTTTGGTAAACGACGCTTTGCGCCAGCTTATCACTGCCCGCGCTCCGACGCTCGTCTTGAAGCAAAAGGCAATAGAGCTCGGCATGCGCACCTTGCGCGACGACGGCTTGCGCGCAATATTCGACGGCGCTACGACGGTTGAGGAAGTTTTGAAGTACACCTAATTTCAATAAAGGCACATTATGGCAAAATTCAGATATATAGGAAAAAACAAGGACGGCAAAGAGGTAAACGACGTCATTGAAGCTTCGAGCGAAGCCAATGCCCGTATGCAGCTTGGTTCGAGCGGCATAAAGGTCGCGAGAATTGCCGAACTTACGGAAGGCGAATTGGCAAAGAAACCAAAAAAAGCGTTGTTCGGCACGGGTGTTTCAAACGAAAATGTTACAATATTTTCGCGCCAGCTTGCGACGCTTTTGAAGGCGGGTTTGCCTCTTTTGCGTTCATTGGAAGTAATCAGCAGGCAGGAAAAAAATCCCTATTTCAAGTCGGTTTTGGAGCAGATTGCCGACAACGTTAGAACGGGCAATAAATTTTCCGACGGCTTGTCGCAGCATCCGAAAATATTCGACCACCTCTATGTGAATATGGCCCGCGCGGGCGAAGCCGGCGGCGTGTTGGACGTAGTTTTGGACAGAGTCGCGACTTTCCAGGAAAAGGCTCTAAAAATTAAGAGCAAAGTCAAGGGCGCAATGGTCTATCCTATCGTGATTATGGTTGTTGCGGTAGTCATTGTCAGCGTCTTGATGGTGTTCGTCGTTCCGAAATTCCAAAAGATTTTCGACGATATGTTAAAGGGCGCGCAAATGCCGGAAATCACCCAGATTGTTATCGGCATCTCAACCTTTATGAAAGACAACATCTTGGCGACGCTCGGCATCATCGTTTTTGTGTTTGTGTTTACCAAGCTGTTCTTTAAAACAAAAGTCGGCAAACGCCTATGGGATATTTCAATCTTGAAGCTTCCCAAAATCGGCAATCTTGCAATGATGTCGACAGTAGCGCGCTTTACACGCACTTTCGGCACTTTGCTGGCTTCGGGCGTTCCGATTCTTGACGC
>JAGBWO010000030.1 GCA_017629765.1 Opitutales bacterium
TAAAGCGCGAGCTTATGCCTGATTTGGTTTTTTATTTGGAGCCGCTGCCTGCGTTTTACAACTACTATGTGCCTGTAAACGACGCGAGGTGGAAGATTGTTTATTCCGACGAAAAAAGCGACGGCGGAAGTTTTGAGTATGTGGATATATGGCTTCCTGAAATTCTTTTTGACGACACCGCGACGATAGTTGACATTTCAAAGCTTGGCTTTTCGTCTAAAAATTCAAAATTTACGAGGCTGGAATCGACTGCCGAAATGCTGCGCTCCCGTTTGGTTATGAATGTCGTTGACAATTACAGAAAGCGCGGAAGCTCTTTTGAAAATTTTGCAATTGCCCGCTCGATGGCTGAAAAGACTTTGGTGCAGTTTGCAAAAAACCGCCTTTTGGAGCACGGAATCAAAGTGTCCGACGGGGCTGTTTTCGGGTTTAATTGGATAAAAAATTCAAATAGGGAATTTGAGGAAAAATCCGATATGAAAAATGCCGGAAATTAAAAATGGAATATTTGCGGGATATTTGGAGTTCAGTGTATGAAAACAGAGACGCAATTTGGTCTTTCGGGGCGTTTGCGGCTGTGTCTGCGCTTTTATTTTTTATATTTGCCGTTTCATTTTTGGGGTGCATTTTGCCGATGCTTCCGGGCGTGCTTCTTGCATTTTGCGGAATTTTAATTTGGAAGCTTACTATAGGGTTTTATTCAATTACTTGGGTTAGCGTTTTTATATGCGCCTTGCTTGCGCTTTTTGCCCAAGTTTTGGATTTTTGGCTCCCCATAAAATACACTCCGACAAAGCAGGGGGCGCGCGGGGCGTTTTTCGGGGTGGTGTTCGGCATCGTGTTGTCTGTGGTGTTTCCGCCGTCCGCGCTTTTTGCCATATTTTTGTCGCCGCCGCTTTTTGCGTTTGCTTTTGAACGTTTCTGGGGCGATTCGTCCAAGTCTTGGGCTACGGGGAAGGGCGCGTTTTGGGGTACGGTTTTAAGCGTTTTTGCAAAATCGGCGATTATTTTTGTTATGATTTTGATTGCGCTTTTCGACTCGCTTATAAATTAAAGCCTATTTTTTTGAAACTTGAATTTTTATGTTGCGGCGCATAAACGTTGGAACGTCCAAGTCTTCCTTGCCGTAAATATTGCGCGCGGTGTCGTCAAAAAATCCGCGCTTCAAATCGACGTCAACAAAGTCGAATTCGCTTTGGTTTTGTTCGACGCTTTTGTTATGCCGCGTCTTGCGCGCCTTTTTTTGCGTTTCTTTTGGCTTTTCCTCCTCCTGCGTTTCCGGCTCTTCAAACAGCTCGTCCGAGACTTCCAAGCCGAGAGCCGTAAGCTCTATGCGCTTTTGAAACGACGGCTCGATAATGACGCCGAAGCTCACATTTTCGCTGCTTGTGAATTTTGACGCCATTGCAATCAGGGTTTCTTTAAGCTGCGCCATCGGCATATCGCTGCCGGTCCTCACTCCGACCAAAAGCTTGTCCGCCTTTTGGGCGGAAAATTTGGATTTCAGCGCGGGGAAAGATTCGAAGCTTTTTAACGCCTTTGAGACGTAGTTTGCGCCTTGTCCCGAACCAAATGAGAATGCGGCTCTCGCGGGCGCGGAGGTTTGCAGGGTGTTTTTAAGGGAATTGAAATCGACGTTTATTAGGCCGCGTTCGGAGACGAGGTTTGAAATCGATCCCGCCGCCGCCCGAATGCAGAGGCTCGCTTTTTCGAATGCCGAAATTATGTTTGCCTGCGCGCTTTCGGCGAGCATCTCGTCGTTTGGCAGGGCTATTGCCGCATTGCATATCGCGCGCATTTTTTTGAATGCGTTTTCGGCTATTCTTGTTTTTGTTTGGCCCTCGAAGCTAAACGGCAATGTGCAGAATGCTATCGTGCAAATCCCCAAATCGCGGGCGATTTTTGCGACGATGGGGGCGACCGCAGAGCCTGTGCCGCCTCCTAAGGATGCTGTTATAAATAGGAGCTTTACGCCTTCAAGAGCCGCCCTTATCGCGTCCAAGTCGTCTTGCGCAGCGCGCTCCGCCAATGAGATGTCTCCGCCCGCGCCCATCGAGCGCGTGATTGATTTGCCTATTAAAATCTTTTCCGCCGCCAAGGAGGCTTCGATTGATTTCGCGTCGGTGTTTACGGCAAGGCACGAACCGCCGCATAGCGCTCCGCGCAAGTATTCGAGAGAGTTTACTCCGCCTCCGCCGATTCCCGCGGCCTTTATGAAATTGCCAAAGTTAGACATCCCTTAACGCTTCTTGAAAATGTTTGAAAATATTGAGCCGCCGCTTTTCTTTCCGCGCTTTTTCATGTCGCGGCTTGCCGCCGCCAAAAGTCCGAGAACGGTTGAGTATTCCGGAGACGCCAAAATCGGCGGCGCCCATTCTGCTGCGCGGGCGTTTCTTGTCTGGACTCCCAAAACCGTGCTTGCAAGCCCGCTTAAATCCTGCGTGCGCGATACGCCTCCGGTCAAAAGCACTTCGGGGATGTTTCCGTTTGCGAAATAGTCGGAAAGTTCGGAGCGGATATTGCTGAAAAGCTCTTCAAAACGCACGCATATTATTTTGTTTATCGCCGCCAGAGGTATTACTTTATCGCCGATGCTTTTGTCGCCGTTAAGCCAGACGTCTCCGCGCAGCTCGTCTTCGGTGGGAATTATTTTGCCGTATTTAAGCTTGGTTTTGTTGGCGTTTTTCATGCTGAGCCTGAGTCCGAGCGAAAGGTCGTTTGTGATGTGATCGCCTCCGACCGGAATTGTACCCGCCTGAAAAACCTTGCCGTTTTTAAAGAATGCGTAGTCCGTCGCCCCGCAGCCGATGTCTATGCAAAGCACTCCGTTTTCCCTTTGCTGAGGGCTTGTGCAGGCGAGGGCGGAAGCTATGCCCGAATGCAGAATTTCCTCTATTTCAAGATTGCCGAACGTTTGCACAACGCTCATTGCGTTTAAAATCTTGTCCTTATTCGCGTACATTAGCCAGTATTCGGCTTCCAAAAGTCCGCCTTTGCGCCCTTCGGGGTTTTTCACATATTGCCCGTCTATGTAATATCCGCAACAAATTCGGTTTATAAAACAGGCGTCTGGCGGCAGAATTTTGCTTTTTGCGTCGCTTTTTGCGCGTTCTATGTCTTGCTTTGATATCGTGCCGTCTATCGCGCTTATGTTTGCGGAACCTGTCGAGCGGATTGCGGAAATTTGCGAGCCGCTGATTGCAAGATAGACAAAATCAATATCCGCGCTTCCTATTTTTTTTTGCGCTTGTTCGATGGCGGATTGGGCGAGTGAAGCGGCTTTCCCGAGATCGATTATGTCCGCTTTTTTAACCCCTCCCGGATTTTCCCTGCCGAAGCTTAGCACGTTGATTTCGGACGAATTCAAAATCTCGCCCGTCACCGCAATCATTTTTGAGGTGCCTATTTCCAGCGCCAAGACTATTGGGTTGTTGTTCATTTCTTTTTGCGCAAGCTTACGATTGCCCTGCCTTTCAGGGCAAGATCGATTTTTTCGACATTTACTAAACCTTCTTCTTCAAAAAATCTCAAGATATATTCCAATTTTTCCAGCTGAAATTTTATGTTTTTTGCGTGGAACACTATTTTTACGTTTTCGGTCGTCGAAACAATCATAATGGGCAGGGTGATACTGCCAAGCTCCTTTGCGTTTATTGTGCGCCATGTTGAAAAATTTTTCGGCACGCTGAGGCGCGCCTCTTTTACAAGCTCGTCTATGCTTCCTGCAAAGGGATAGGCGGCGAAATTCGAACCTTTTGGAATTATTGGTATGCCCGTTATCCACGGCAGGTCGGATGTTTCGGATTTTTTTATGCCGATGGGGCTGAAAATCACGCCTTCTTTTGAAAGCATATATTCTCTCACTTTGCGGTTTTTCGCTATGGCGACTCTTGCCGACGGAGAATATTCCTCTATTTTAATCGAAATTTTGTCGGGATAAATTTTTGCGACATTCGCGCTTTTTATTTGCGTTATTTTTAAAAAATTCGATTGGATTTGCATTACGTCTATCTGCGCGAGGTTTTGGGTTTTGGGCAGATAGCCGTGTTTTTTCGCCCAGTCTTTTGAAATTTTGCCGTCGGTTTTATAAATTGTTTCTTTAAGCTCTTCGGTGGACGGCGCGAGGAGTTTCTCGAGCATTCCGTTGTCGTAAACATAGAAAGCCCCGAAGGCTGTTGCCGAAACCGCCGCAAGCAAAAATATGCGCTTAATCCAAATGAAAACAAGTTTGAGGCGCGCCCGCCAAGTGGCGTTATCGCGCTTTTTGGAGGAGGGTTTTAAATCCTGCCAAGACTGTGTTTTTTTTTGCGGCACTTATATGTTTTTTTGAAAGCGCTTTATTGCTCCTTCGAGCATCTTTTTGCAAAGCCCGTCGAAATCGTATCCCGCGCACGACGCGCTTTTGGGAAGAAGGCTTGTTGGCGTCATTCCGGGCAGCGTGTTTATTTCAAGGACGATGAAATTTCCCCTTTCATCCATAAGGAAATCGACTCTTGAAAAATCCCTGCATCCGCAGCTTGCGTATGCTTTTTCCGCGGCTTGCTTGATTCCGCGCTCCTCGTTTTCGGAAATATGCGCGGGGAACTCGTATCGGGTCGCTCCGTTTGTGTACTTGCGCTTAAAATCGTAAACGCCCCCTTCGGGTATTATTTCCACTATGCCTGCCGCCTTTCCGCCGATTACGCCTACTGAAAATTCCCTTCCCTTGAAAAAGCTTTCAAGCATCCACTGCCCGTCCGAAATTTCGGAAAGCGCGTCTTCAAGCTCCGTTTTCCCGTTCGGAGTTTTCAGCCCGACGCTGCTTCCCTTGTCGGCGGGCTTTAAAATCAGGCGTTCTCCGAGCAGTTCAATCGCCGCGCTTGCGGAGGGCTTTTCGTTTGCGCTAAATGCAATTCCTTTTGCGACGTTTAATCCCGCCGCGTTCATCAGGGCTTTTGCCGCAGGCTTGTTCATGCACACTCTGCTTGCGATGCTGTTTGTTCCCGCGTATGCAAATCCCGCGCCTTCAAGCTCTTTTTGAAGGGTTCCGTCTTCTCCGTATTCGCCGTGCATTACGGGGAATACTATGGTGTCGTCGGGGGAAATATCTTTTGGCAGTTCGTTTTTGTCGAGAGTTATGCAGACTGAGTCAAAATTTTTTCTGACGGATTCATATACGAATTTTCCGCTTACAAGCGAAACTTCCCTTTCGGAGGAAACGCCTCCCATTAGCACGGCAACCTTGAAATTTTCCATAATTTTAAAATAGTTTTTTTGCGTAAAAATATATGTCTCCCGCGCCTATGAAAGCGGCGCAAAACTTGCTTTCGGCGTTTCGTTTAAATTCGTTTAAAATATGTTCTATGTCTTGGAATTTCGCAAGCATAAGATTGGAATTTGCGATATTTTTTTCGGAGCCTCCCTCGTCGAACGGCTCGCTTGCGGGATAGACGGGGAGGATGTAGATTTCATCGCCCTTGTCCGCGCGGGCTTGCAGGGTTTTTTGAAAGTCTTTGGCAAACCGCTTTGTCCTCGAATAGCGGTGGGGCTGGAAGAAAACCAGCTTTTTTTGCGGGGAATTTTTGTCAAGCCAGCTTAAAAACGCCGCAACTTCGGACGGATGGTGGGCGTAGTCTGCGACGGCGAAAATTTCTCCGTCGTCTTTTAGGATTTCCTGGCGTCGCCCGACGCCTTTGAAACCGTCGAAAACCGACAAGCTGAAATCACTTTCAAAGGCAAGGTTTAGGGCGCAAAGAGCCATAAGCTTGTCTGAAAGCATAAAATCGTCTTTCGGGCATTTCACGAAAACTGTTTGGGCGTTTGCGGAGGCCGAGGCGCGTTTTAAGAGTTCGTCGCCTTCTGGAATTACAATGTATTTTTTTGTCCGCGCGAACAGGCGCGCAAACATTTCTTCAAGGCTTTTCAAGTCGGAGTAGGTGTCGGTATGGTCGAGATCTCCGTTTAAGGCAACCGTAATTTCGGGCGAAAAGTTTTCTATTGTCCCGTCGCTTTCGTCGAGTTCCGCCGCGAGGATTTTGTTTTTTTCGCAGAATTTTTGCGGGGGAATTCCGTTTGGAATCGCGCCTGTTATATAGCCCGCGTCGAGGCTTAGGGCGGATATGGCGTGCGAAATCAGCGAGGTTGTTGTGGTTTTTCCGTGGCTTCCGCAAACTCCGACAAGCCTGCGTTCTTTTGCGATTTCGGAAAGCGCGACGCCCCTTCTTAAAAACTTTTTGCAGGGGGCGCCTTTTAAGTTTTGTTCAACATATTTCAGCGCGCTTGTTATGATGAATTCGTCCGTGTCGAAATCCGGCTTTTTGCTTTCGCAAAATTTTACGCCTTTTTTTAACAGCATTCTTTTTACTTCGGGATTGGGATTGTCGTCAAAGCCCGAAACTTCGCATCCTTCGTCGCGCAGAAACATTGCAAGTGGCGCCATGCCCATGCCGCAAATGCCTCCCATGAAAATTTTCCGCCCCATAAACTTATTTCAGCGCGAGTTCTTCAAGGTCCGAAACGAATTTTGATATGCCGTTTAGCTCGTCGAGCTTTTCCAGGTTGCGGCGCATTTTTTCGCAAAGATTCGGATTCCCGAAAAGAGCCAAAACTTCTGTTGAAAGGCTTGAAATGTTTTCCTGCAAGACGCAGACTCCCGCCCCGTTTTTTTCGACATAGCGGGCGTTTTCGAGCTGGTGGTTGTCGGCCGCGAAGGGGAAGGGGACGAGTATCGGGATTGTGCGGCAGCGCGCAAATTCCGCTATCGAGCCCGCGCCCGCCCTTGCCACTACGATTTTCGCCGCCGACATGGCTTCGGCCATATTGTCGCAAAATGCGATTGAGCGCAGGCGTCTTTCGATTCCGTTTTTGTCTTTGCAGGTTTTGTTTTCTATTTGCGACTGGGCGGGGCCGGCAATGCAAAATATGTCGATGCCTTCATGCGCGAGATGTTCAAAATTTTCTTTCGCCCATCCGTTTAAAGCCGCCGCGCCCTGCGAACCGCCGCAAACCAAGACTATGTTGGCTTCTTTCCCAAAGCCGAACATTTCTTTTGATTTTGTTTCGTCGCGCTTGAAAATTTCGGAGCGTATGGGATAGCCCGCCTGCCTCACGACTCCCGATTTATTTTGCTCTATTCTGACCCCGTGCGGCAGGTAAACCCTTGTCGCGATAAATCCGAAAAGCCTTACGGCCTTGCCGGGTTTGCGGTTTGCTTCGTGCAAAACAAGGGGCTTCTTTGCAAGCCACGCTGCGATTGAAAGACCCATTGAATTAAAGCCTCCGAATGCGATTGCAACGTCCGCGCTGTTTTCCCGGAAGAGCTTTTTGCAGCATTTTACCGCGCGGAATTGGGATATCAAAAATTTTATGAATTTTACAGGATTCAGCGAAAACGGAAGCCCCGGAGTCTTTATGAATTTAAACTGTTTATATTTTGCGGAAAGCCGCAAGTCTATCGCCTTTTCGCTTATAATGAAAGAGACGTTATGCCCTTTGCTTGCGAGGGCTTCTCCTATTGCTATTCCGGGCGCAAGATGTCCGCCCGTGCCTCCGCAGGAAATTAAATACTTACTCATAATCGGTAACCTTTATTGGTTTTGGAGCATTCCATGAACGAATGCAGTTTATCAAAATTCCGCTAAAAAAGAACATTACAACGAGGTTTGACCCCCCGTAGCTTAAAAACGGCAAAGATATGCCTTTTGTGGGAAGAAGCCCCATAACGACTCCCATATTGAAAAGCGTTTGAACTATTATCATCAAAAGCGAGCCGAGGCAGAGCAGATATTCAAACATATTTGGGGCTTTTTTCAGGTTTAAAATCGCCGCGATAAAAATTATGAAAAATAGGGCAAGAACTGTTGTCGTTCCGGCAAATCCCCATTCCTCCGCTATGTTTGCAAAGATAAAGTCGGTATGGGCTTCGGGCAGAAATGAGTATTGCTGCCTGCCTTCGCCGAGACCCACGCCGAACCATTCGCCCGCTCCGAAGGCGTAAATCGCCTGCGTCAGCTGGTAGCCGCCGCCGAGTATTTCCTCCTCCCTGTGGAGGAAGGCAAAAAGCCTTTCCATTCGGTTGGGATTTAAGGCGACAAGCGTCGAAACTCCCGCCACCCCAAGCAGGATAAAGGGCGCGACGTGCCTTATTTTAACGCCTGCCATGA
>JAGBWO010000004.1 GCA_017629765.1 Opitutales bacterium
AGCGCCATTGCAAGCTTTAGTGCTTAAACCATGCAGTTTAAGACCACATCCGGTATTAATTCGAGTTTCCCCGAGCTATCCCAAACTTTAAGGCAGATTGCTTATGTATTACTCACCCGTTTGCCGCTCTCATCACAAATGTATTGCTACATCTATAAATCCCGCTCGACTTGCATGTCTTAGCCACGCCGCCAGCGTTCACTCTGAGCCAGAATCAAACTCTCCATAAAACTTTTTTAAAGCTTTGAGAATCTTGAATCTGTTTTTCTATTTAGATTCGTTTGGACTTAAATGTTTTTATTCAAGTCATTGTTGACATATTTCAAAAAAATATGCCGGTTCGCACAATCGTACTTAGTAAACTTTAAAAGATCGTTTTTTTCGGCTTTCCTTTTTAAGCCCCTCTTTCGTTATGAAAGAAAGTCGCCAATTAAGAATTAAACCGTTTAGCCTGTCAAGAAAAAATTTTAACTTTTTTTCAAATTTAATTTTTTTCTTTCCAAAACTTTAAAGAACTTGCTTAGAGGAAAGAAAAGTTTTTCAACCCGCTTTCATAAGTGTGAAAGCTCCCCATTAGGAACTTTCTTTTTTGCTTTGTCAAATCTTTTTTTTATTTTTTTGAACTTTTTTCAAAAAAACTTTTTAAGACCTTTTCAAAGAACCCTTCCCCCTCTTCAAAGAGAAAGGTCATTCACACTGTACCTTTTAACATCCTTTGCAAGCCTTTTTTTAACTTTTTTTAAAATATATCCATCCCCCCTATATCTCAACCTCTTAGGAAACATTAAATGTCAAAATAAACTTGTAATAACGCGTTCTCAAACCCAAACAACAATATCCGCGCCAAATATATTCTTAACCAAAACTCCCGAATAAACGCGTATTGAGAAATTTTACATTGCAAAAAAATCCCTTTTCAAGGCTTCCTATTCCCAAAAGGCGGCGGCAAAAAATTATTTTCTCATGGGATTATCCAACAAGGAAAGCTTCAACCCGGCCCTGTCGAAAAATCTCACGGCAAAAGGAGTATTAAAAGGCGAAGAAGCGTCAATCAAATGATGGTGGTGAAACCCCTTCAAATAACATAAATCAGACAAAATTTGAGCGCCTTCGCCGTTTCCGCTCGGATACAAGTCGTCAGAAAAATTTTTAAGCCTGTACGAAGAAGCAAAAATGGAATTCGGCATATTGACATACCAATTTCCCTCGTTTTTATCCGAAAATATTTTATCGAATTTTTTAAACATACTCATTGCGAAGCCCAAATATTTTTCCTCTCCCGTCGCAAAATGGGCGTCAATCCAGCCTCTGACAAGCAAAGCACATGCCAAGCCGTTGGCTTCCGAAGGATTTTCAACCGGATTTTCCAAAGAATTTAAAATCCCCGGGAGAGTGTTTTTTCTGCCCAAAATCAGACGGATTGCGTACGAATTTCTTACGGCGGCATCCTTGTATTTTTTATCGCGGGAAATTTTGTACGCCCGCGCCATAATGCTCATTGCAAGGGCATTGTCGAGCAAAGTTGCGACGGATTTTTCATAAAACAGACCGTCGCTTTTTTGATTTTTCAAGATATCGTCGGCAACTTTTAGGAAGTTGTGCTTTGCAGAAGGCACAATCATAAGAAGCGCATATTCCGAAAGCGCGCGCGCAAGCAGAAGTTTGGACGAAAATCTGTCCTCGTTTTTTATTTCGGAAAGAATTGAGCCGTACGCCGAAGTTGCAACTTCCAATGCCGTCGGGAAAAAATTCGCGAGGCGGGCGGCAAGACGGGCGTTTTCGCTTAGAAGAGCGGTTGCATTTTTCCAGTCTTTCCGATTTAAAAACACATTCATGTTTGCGACTGAAGAATCCGCGCTTCGAGAAAGAAACAAATTGGGAAATTCTGAAAGCTTTATTATAAAGCGCGAGGAAATTTGACGTTTCAAAAGAAGGTCGCCCTTGTATTTTTCGTAGGCGTTCAATGCCCCCATCAGACAGGCGGCATCGTAAAATGGCGAATTTTTATCCCTTGAAAAGCCCGACGCCAAGAAAAGAGGCCTTCCCTGCGGAGATAGAATGCCCAATGAAAACTTGCCCTCCGAACCCGAATTTTTGAAGATGTTTGAAAGCACCTGATTGTCTGCAAAATATTTCTTGGGGGAAAGAGTTGCGCAAATATAAAACTTGTTCAATACCGCTTTTGCCTCATCTGAAAATTTGGGGAAGTCGCGGCCTTCGATAGTGAAAAAAATGAGCTGGTTCGACATTCTGGCTTTTTCCAGCAAGTCTGCGCCCCAATATACATCCTGATGCTCAATACACGCTTTCGGCTTGCAATAACGCCATGCAGCATACGCGCCGAACAAAACGCTCAGCGCGCCAAACAAGCACACAAGCCAAGAAGACAGTCTATTCATTTAAAAAAATGACATATATTTTGAAATAAAGTTCCAAATTATTATAATTTTTTTTGAAAATATGCGCTGCAAACAGAAATTGAAAAGCACGCAGCGACATCGCTTTTCATTACATTGCCGCCGAGAGTCGCAGGAACAAAGCCTTCAAGATATGCCGCTTTATACTCCTCTTTGGACAAATCCCCCTCCGGCCCTATTAAAACGCAAGCACCGTCCGGATTTTTTTCCTCCAAAATCGAAAGCATCGGCTCCGGATTTTCGGCGTCCAAAGAAGCGACAATTTTAACGCATCCCGCAGGGATGAAAAAATCCGCGCGCTTTATGAAATCGCAAAAATCGACAGGCTCGAAGATTTTCAAGGCAAGCATATTCGCGGACTGCTTCACTGCTTCAACAATTTGCGCGCGCCACTTTTCAAGCTTTGACAAACGGTCCTTCGCGTTCGAAAACCGCACAATCGTCCGCTCCGAAACAATGGGAACAATCGCCGATGCGCCAAGCTGTACCGCCGATTTTATGATGTCGTCAAAGGTTTTCCCCTTCGGCATACACTGAGCGAGGATTATCGGCGTTCTGCCGTCTTTTAACCCGCGCTTCGAAAGAATTTTCAGCTCCGCCTTCTTTGGCGACGCAGCGGAAATTTCGCATTCCAAAACAGTTCCCGACAGGTCGAAAACATCGACTTTGTCGGATTTTTGCGCGCGCAAAGCCCCGCACAAATGCCTGCTTTCTTCGGCAGACAAAAATAAGGCTCCGCCCAATTCGGCGTCCTTCAAATTTTCAAAATAAGCCCTGAACCCCGACATTGTTTTTCACAAAAGCTCCGCCGCCCTGCTTAAAATCAAATCAAGCTCTGCAAGCCTTCCCTTTCCGCAAGTTCCGCACGCAAGCGTTCCTTCCGCAGGCTCCACAAAGGAAACGCCCAAGCTTTTAAGCTGCCCGATATTTTTTTGCACGGCAGGATGGGAATACATGGCATCGTTCATCGCGGGAGCAATCAAAACTTTCGCCTTTGTGGCGAGATAGGTAGATGAAAGCATATCGGGGGCAAGGCCGTTTGCAAAATTGCCAATGGAGTTCGCAGTGGCGGGAGCTACAATGAAAAGCTCGGCAAATTGCGCAAGGGAAACATGCTCGGGCTTCCAATCGTCTATGCGCTCCCACATGTCAACGCAAACGGCGTTGCGCGACACCGTTGCAAACACCCTTTCCGATATTATCTTAGAGGCGTTTTTTGTCATGATGACGCGGACTTCCGCCCCCGCCTTCACAAGCGTTGAAGCCAGTTCGACAGCTTTGTACGCGGCGATAGAACTGCAAACTCCAAGTAAAATTTTCCTGCCTTTAAATTTTTGCAAATCCATAATTTTTAATTTTTTATTGTTAGGCAAAAGACAATCTTTGCAACCAAATAAAATTCCTTAGAACGCTTTAATTCGGTTTGGGATTTTCAGGGGAACGCTCTCCTGCGGAAGCGTCCGACTTCGCTTTTTCCGCCGCTTTCGAGACGTCCGCTATCGCATCCAAAACATCGCGTTTCAAGTTTGGCAAAGACTTGTATTTTTCAATCAAGTCCCTTATCATGCCCAAGTCACGGTTGACGACGGGAAGAATGTTCTCAGGCTCTTTTATTGAGGCGTACACAAGATTTGCGGCGTCTTCGATTTTATTTTCGGAAAGAGCCACAAGACCGCGCACGGCGGAAAGCGCCTTGTCGTTTTGCAGTTCTGCGGGAAGTTTTTTGAATTCTTCCTTAACCTTTTCAAAGTCGGGGGCATTGGCGTAAATTTTGTCCCACAAAGCGTAAAAATTGCCTTCGCGCGCGCCTTTGACCGCCCACTGCCAGGATTTTTCGGAGTCCTGTTTCAATCCGATGCCGAGATTGTAGGCAAAACTTATGTCGTTTTCAATAAAGCCAGAAGTGCGCGCGTCTTTGGGAAAGAGCTTGTTGTATTCTTCCTTTATTTCCTTGGCCTTGGCGACGGTTTCGGGATTGTCGGAATATAGCGCGAATAAAAT
>JAGBWO010000005.1 GCA_017629765.1 Opitutales bacterium
CCCAAAAAAGCCGACGAATATCTTTCGCTCCTCGAAAAGGAATTAAGGTTATGGCAAAATTCGGGGCTTGAAAAATGCCCGCTCGAACAAATCCACTTCGGCGGCGGCACTCCTAACTTTCTCTTGCCCGAGCAGATTTCAAGATTAAGCGAAATAATAAAAAGCGGCTTCGACATTTCCACGACATGCGAATATTCCGCGGAAATCGACCCGCGCACGCTAACCAAAGAAAAAGCTGAAGCCTTCGCAAAAATCGGCGTAAACCGCGCCTCTATCGGCGTGCAGGACACCAACGAAAGCGTGCAAAAAGCGATAGCCCGAATACAGCCGCAAGAAATGAACTTGCGGGCATTCGAGTGGCTGCGCGAATTCGGCATAAAAAAAATCAACATAGACTTGATGTACGGGCTTCCCCTGCAAACCCTCGAAAATTTTAAAGGCGCCATAAAAGACGCCCTGCAATTAAATCCGGACAGAATCGCCCTCTTTAACTACGCCCATGTGCCGTGGATGAAGTCGGAGCAAAAAGCCTTGGAAAAATATCCCATGCCAGCGGGCGTAAAGAAGGTCGAACTCTTCTTGTCGGCAATGGAGGCATTCAAAGGCGCAGGCTTTGAATACATAGGCTTGGACCACTTCGCGCTTCCGCAAGACGAGCTAATTTCAGCCCGAAAATCAGGCTCGCTCCAGCGCAATTTTCAAGGATACAGCACGCGCGCCGGGCTTGAATCTTTCGGCTTGGGGCTTACCTCCATATCGCAGACAAAAAACACATACAGGCAAAATTTCAAAATCTACGCGGAATACGAGCATTCCGTAAACAATTCGATGCTGCCCGTCGAGCGCGGCATAATTTTGTCGGAGGAAGACGAGTTGCGGCGCGAAATCATAATGGACATAATGTGCCTTTTAAAGCTCGACTTTGAAAAATTTGAAAAAAAATACGCCTTCAACTTCAAGGAAAAATTCGCAAGCGCCTTTCCCGCGCTTTTAGAAATGCAAACAGACGGCATTTTGGAGCTAACCGAAAACGGAATAGCCCTTTCGGAAACCGGAAGGCTTTTCGTAAGAAACGCGGCTATGCTCTTCGACGGCAGGCTGTCGGACAAATTCAAATACTCCAAAACGATTTGACCGCTTAAAAATCAAATTCCGGCTGCGCAGAAGCCGAAATGTTTTTCGGCAGAAAATCCGCAAATTTTTCGCACCAGTCATCGAGCTTTTTAAGATAGTATTTCGCGTCGTAAGGCAGTGTGTTTTTGTCGTACATTTCAACGGGGAACGCCCTCTTCCAGTCCGCGCCTTTTTTAAGCTCGGCGTCGCTTATGAAATACGAAATTTTATCCCCAACCCGCGCGGGATTTTCAAGCTTGCAGGCTGCTTCAAGAGAAGCGCGCCTGCCCTTGCCGGAAAGCTCCACCGCCTTTTTGTAGGCTTCGGCAGACAAGCTTATGTACTCGCTTTTTGCAAGGTCCGATATGTCCATACCGCCGCTTTCGATATTCTTGCGGACATCCGAAACAAGGTCTTCCGGTTTCTTGTCGGACGCGCCAAGCTCTATGAAAATGAAATCCGAAG
>JAGBWO010000031.1 GCA_017629765.1 Opitutales bacterium
ATCGGGCAGGATAGGGCATGCCTATTTGTTTGTGGGGCCCAGAGGCACCGGCAAAACGACCGTTGCGAGAATTTTTGCAAAAGCTTTGAATGCGGACGGCGGGCCTAATGTCCATCCCGACAACGACAGCCCTATCGCAAAATCCATCATGGAAGGCTCCTGCATGGACGTCGTTGAAATAGACGGCGCGTCCAACCGTTCTATCGAGGAAATCCGCAAGCTGCGCGACGACTGCAAGTATTCTCCGACTGTATGCTCGTATAAAATTTACATTATCGACGAAGTCCACTCCCTTACGTCCGACGCGTTTAACGCTCTTTTGAAAACGCTTGAAGAGCCGCCTTCGCACGTCAAATTCATTTTTGCGACGACGGAAGCCCACAAGGTTTTGGGCACTATAACTTCAAGGTGCCAGCGTTTTGAATTCAGACCCATTCCCGAAGACAAAATCGCAGCCCATCTTGCGCACATATCGAAATTGGAAGGCATTGACGCGTCCGAAGACGCCTTGAAAGCCGTTGCGCGCCTCGCAAACGGGGGCATGCGCGACGCCCAAAGCATTCTCGACCAGATGATTTCGTTTTGCGGCAAAAAAATCGGAGTTGAAGACGTTGTGTCGGTTTACGGTCTGGCTTCCGCCGCGCGCATAGAAGGTTTGGTAAACTTTATGGCGGAGGGCAATTACGCCGAAGTCGTAAATTCGGTAAATTCTTTGATTGCCGACGGCTGCGACCTTTACAGGGCTTTGTGCGACTTGCAGATTTATTTGCGCGAGGCAATGCTTGAATCATTTAAAACCGGCTGGCGCACTTTCGGCTCGAAACAGCTTAGCACCGAACAGATTATGCGGATGCTCGATGTCTTGCAGGGATCTGAAAAATCTTTGAAAAACGGGCTTTCCGAAAGGGCGAATTTCGAGGTTGCGCTGCTAAAAGCCGTAGAGCAAAGCAGGACGAGGGCGTTAAACACTTTGATAAAAGAACTCGAAAAGCTTTCGGGCGCGCCCCGCGAGGTGCAAAAAAAAAATAGCTGAGCTGCTAAACAAGGTTTTTGCCGAAGAACGCGAATTCGCCGCGGCGTACGCGCCCATTGTCCGCAAAAAAATCGTAAAGAAAGAGCCGCAGGCTGAAAATGCTCAACCAAAAACAGAAGTGCGGGTCTTTGACGATGCCACTGCGGAGTTTGCGGATGCCGTCAGGCAAATTTCGCCCGAAATCATAGATTTGTTGAAGGGGCAGTTCAACGCGTCCATAACAGCTCTTTTGCGCGGCGCATTCAAGGAAGAGGAAACTGCCGGATATGTTTCTTCGGAAGAGGGGGGCGAATCTTCGCAAATCGATATGGACGATGCCGCCGACGACTTAAACGACGATTGATTTCCGCTTTTGAAGGCGCATTAGGCAAAAAAAAGCCTCCGTTTCGGGAGGCTTAAATTTTTTAAGAAGAGGTTTTGGAAAGATGTTTTCGCTGGCTGAACACAAGTTTTCCGTCTTTTTCGGAAACCTTTACAACCCCGCCGTCCTTTTGGATTTTCCCTTTCAGAAGCTCCTCTGCCATCGGGTCTTCAAGCTCGCGTTCAAGCGCGCGCTTTAAAGGCCTTGCGCCGTATTTTTCGTCCCATCCTTTTTCGACCAAAAATTCCTTCGCGCTGTCGTCGAGCTTGATTTTCAAGTTTTGTTCGACGAGCCTCTTTTCGATTTTTGCAAGCTCGATGTCGACAATCTTGCCCATGTCTTGGCGCGAAAGCGAGCGGAATAAAACGATGTCGTTTATGCGGTTCAAAAATTCGGGGCGAAATACTTTCTTCATTTCATCCAGAACTTTTTCCTTCGTCTTTTCATAGTCCGCTTCGCTGTCGGTTCCCGCTCCGAAGCCCAAAGACTGCTTTTTTTGCAGAATATGCGCGCCGACGTTGCTTGTGAGGATTATGATTGTGTTTCTGAAATCCACGGTGCGCCCGAGACTGTCGGTCAGCCTTCCGTCTTCCAAAACTTGCAAAAGAAGCTGGGCGACATCGGGGTGGGCTTTTTCGATTTCGTCGAACAAAATCACGCTGTACGGCCTGCGGCGCACTTTCTCGGTGAGCTGCCCGCCGTCTTCATGCCCGACGTACCCCGGAGGGGAGCCTATTAGTCGGGAAATCGAAAACTTTTCCATGTATTCGGACATGTCTATTTGGATTAGCGCGTCTTCGTCTCCGAACATTTGAAGCGCAAGCGTCTTTGCAAGATAGGTTTTGCCTACCCCCGTAGGTCCGAGAAACAGGAACGAGCCTATGGGCCTGCGCGGATCTTTCAGCGCCGCTCTTGAACGCCTTAACGCCCTCGCGATTACGCTTGTTGCCTCGTTTTGTCCAACGACTTGCTCTTGTAAAATTTCTTCGAGCTTCAAAAGCTTTTTGCTTTCGCTTTCCTCCATTCTCGCAAGCGGGATGCCTGTCCATGACGAAACGACGGCGAAAATGTCGTCTTCGCCGACTTCGGAAATTTTTTCTTCCATAGCCTTTCGCCAGTTTTTCAGAATGTCGTCGCGCTGGAGCGAAAGCTGTTTTTCTATGTCGCGAAACCTTGCGGCGTCTTCAAATTTTTGCTCGCGCACGGCGTTTTCCTTTTCGGCTGCCGCGTCTTTTATGCGCTTTTCGATTTCCTCGATGTTTTCGGGGCGCTTCAGCATCTTTATGCGCGCGCGCGAACCGGCTTCGTCGATTACATCTATCGCCTTGTCGGGCAGAAAGCGGCTTGTGATATACCGCTCCGAAAGCTTTACGGCGGCGGCAAGCGCGGCATCGGTATAGACGCAGTGGTGGTGCTTTTCGTAGTTTGCGCGTATGCCCTGCAAAATCTTTATGGTGTCGTCTACGGACGGCGCGTCAACTTTTACGCTTTGAAACCTTCTGTCAAGCGCGCTGTCTTTTTCTATGAATTTGCGGTATTCGGCGAGCGTGGTTGCCCCTATGCATTGCAGCGCTCCGCGCGAAAGGGCGGGTTTAAAGATGTTGGAAGCGTCCATTGCGCCGTCGGCGGAACCCGCGCCGACGATGGTGTGGAGTTCGTCGATAAACAAAATCACGTCTTTTGACTTTTCGATTTCCTCCATCAAAGCCTTGATGCGCTCTTCAAACTGCCCCCTGTATTTTGTTCCGGCAACCATTAGAGCCATGTCGAGCGCGATGACGCGCTTGTTTGCTATGATGTCGGGGACGGCGTTTGCGGCTATTTCCTGCGCAAGCCCTTCCACTATGGCGGTTTTGCCTACGCCCGCTTCGCCGATTAAAACGGGATTGTTTTTTGTGCGGCGGCAGAGAATTTGTATCACGCGCATAATTTCATTAGACCTGCCTATGACAGGATCGAGTTTCCCTTGGCGGGCTATTTCAGTCAAGTCCCTGCCGAAAGCCTTTAACGCGCTTTGGTTTTGGCGCGGCTCTCCCTGCTCGTTTGCCTCTTGCGGGGTATCACCCACAAAATTGGGGTTAAGCTCCGCCAAAATCAAATTTTTGCAGGTTTTTATATCCACGCCCATCGATTTTAAAATCTTTTGCGCCGACGAATTTTCGTCGCACAAAATGCCGAGCAGCAGGTGTTCGGTTCCGATGTAGTTATGCCCTAATTTTGCGGCTTCCTGCGCAGCAAAGGACAGCGATTTTTTAACTCCCTCAGAAAGCTCCAATGTCTGCATTGTCGCGTTTGAGTCTCCGGCGCCGATGTTTTTTTCGACTTCCGCGCCCAGATTTTCCAAATTTATGCCCATTTTGCGCAGGACGTTTACCGCAACGCCCTGTCCCAAATTCAAGATTCCAAGCAACAGATGTTCCGTTCCGACGAAGTTATGTTTAAGCTTTAACGCCTCTTTTTTTGCGAGCGTTATTGCCTGGTTTGCTCTTGGTGTCAATTGCATTTTCGTTCTCCTTAAAAAATTTTTATGATGCGCAAAAACAAAACTATTTCAATAATTTTTGCGCCTCCCCGATAGCGAGTTTGCCAAATATGAAATATCGGAATATGTCTTGAAGAGTTAAGCGCGTTTCCTGCGTCTGCTGAAAACGGGCTTTTTAAGGCTTTTAATTGCGGACTTCAAAACGGACGCCCTTTTTATATCGCGCATTTTTGGCGACAGCTCTTCCCCTTCCGAAAGGTGGGCGGGGCGGATTTTCAAAAGCGTTTCGTCAATCGGGATTTTTGATTTTGCGGGCATAAAGCCCATGTCGGAAGCAAGGCGCAGGGCGGAAAGGCATTCCGTTGCCTCGCTTGTGGAAATCATCACCGCGCTTTCCAAAATCGCCCAAGCCCGCGCAATTTTGTCAAACAAGGCTTCGGGATTTTCTTCCAGCATTTTTTGACGCGCGTTTTGCTCAAACTCCGCAAGCTTTACGCAAATGTTTGTGATGCGCTCGATTATGTCTTGTTCGGAAAATCCCAAAGTCTGCTGGTTTGATATTTGATAGAACGCCCCCATAGGGTCGCTTCCCTCTCCGTTTGCGCCGCGCGCGACAATTCCAAGCTGGTTTAGTCCGCGCGTGATTTTTTCCATATCGTCTGCCATTGCAAGCCCGAACAAGTGCATCATAACCGACGCTCTCATGCCCGTTCCCGTGTTTGTTGGGCATGCGGTCAAATAGCCGTATCTGTTTGAAAACGCGTAGGGCAGGTGTTTTTCGATGGAATCGTCGATGGCGTTTATTTTTTTCCAGAGGGATTTCAGGCATAATCCGCCTTCGATTGCCTGGATTCTCAAATGGTCTTCTTCGTTTACCATTACGCTTGCCGCAGCGTCGCTTGAAATAAACACTCCGCGCGAGCCTTTGCCTTGTTCGAGTTCGCTGCTTATCAAATTTTTTTCAAGCAGGATTCGGCTTGTGCGCGGCGAGGTTTCTTCGAGGTTGCAGTATGCGCCGTTTGCGAACTTGCGCATTTTTAAAATTGCGCTTTGGCATCTGTAAAAAATTTCCGTTCTGCCTTTGTCGGAAATCGCCGTTTGGAAAATTTCTCCGGAAAGATTGCGCGCAAGGCGTATGCGCGAGCTTATGAATATGGCTTCGCCGCAGGGCTTTATTTTTGCGCAGCAGTCGTTTAAATTGTCCATGTTATTTTTTTTCGAGGGCGTTTATTTTGTCCCGTATTTTTGCGGCGTCTTCGTAGCGCTCGTCTTTTATGGCGCAGTCAAGCTCCTTTTTAAGCGATATTATGGAGTCCTCTTTTTCTTCCGGTTCTTGCTTGGGTGTTTCCAAGCTTTCCTTTGAAGCCATAATTTCCGCAAATGTTTCGGAGGCGAATTTTTCAAAATCAAAATCCGCGCCGCTTTCTTTTGGAGTTTCTCCGCTTTCGGAATTCGCAAACGGAAGCTCGGTCTGGTTTGAATCTTCCTTGCACGCATTGTGCTTGGATAGCGATTTCGGAGTCTTGCCTGCGTGCTTTATCGCCCCGTGCAGTTGCGCCATTATTTCCAATACGCGCTTTTCAAAAGCCTTGTAGCATTCGGGGCAGGAAAATCTGCCGCGCTTTTCAAATTCCTGGAAAGTCGTTCCGCACTTGGGGCAGGAAGCCTCCGTTTCTTTTGAAGGCTTTGGAAGCGACGCCGCCATGTCCAAAATCTTTTCTTCGAGCTTTTTTATTTGCGGAAATATTTCAGCGGGAAAACCGGAGGAATATAAATCGGCATTTTTTTGCGCGCACGCTTGGCAGAGGTGCATTTTTATCTTCTGCCCGTTCACGATTTTAGTGATGTGCACTGTTGCGGGAGCACCGCATATGTCGCATTTATATTCCATATTTTTTTTGCGCCGTTTTTTAGGCGAGCTTTAACAGATCTTCAGTTTGAGGGACGTCCCTTATTATTTGGGATTGCAGCGGCCCCACACCGATATATCGCAAATTAGGCGTTTTCATTAAGCCGAAATCTCTTCCGGCAACGTCGAGAACGCTTTTTACGCAGAATGCCGCATAGCGTTTTGCCTCCGCAGGCAGCCTGTCGAAAGAGCGTATTTGGGAAATGTCTTCTTTCCAGCACGGAAGCTGGGCATAAACAGGTTTTAGATTTTTGCGGATTAAATCGGAGCGCGGAACTCCTTTATATATTTTGCCGCTTGCGTCTTTATAGGAAGTGCAAACCAAAAGTTCCCCGCCTTCGCGCCAGTCTCCCTCGTATGAAAGGGCGTCGAGCTTGTTTATAACGATATCGTCATATCCGGCGTAGCGGAGGGCGTCGCCTTTTTCGACGGCGTCGAACCAGCCGACCATTCTTTGGCGGCCCGTGCTTGTGCCGAATTCAAGCTTCTTTAATTTTACCGCGAGCGGATGGGCGTCGTCCATTTGCGTAAGGAAGACGTGCGTTCCGACTTTCGTGTCGTACGCCTTGCAGCATCCTAAAATGTGGAGCGGCTGTACGGGCAGACCCGCGCTTTGGAAAAATTCGGGGGAGCTTGTGTGGCTTGCCGTCACGTTCGGCGGAAACCCATGCCTTTTGTCGAGCCAGTAGCTCTGCCCGAATTCGCCGACTATGTAGCGGCCCTGCGATATTGCGCTTAGGCACGCCATGCGCACGTCTCCGATATTTTTTGCGAGCTTTTGGCCCGCCTGCCAATAGGTGTCTATAATGCAGTCGATGTTTAATTCAAACGGTTTTTCGCCGTTGAATTTATGGAAGTCGAATTCCTCTTTCGGGAAAACTCCCTCTTCTATTGTCTGCGCGTTTGCGCGAAGCTCGGCATTTGTCAGTATGTCGAAAAATTCGCACCATTTTTCGGGAGAAGTTTTGCAGACGTATTTTATTGTGTCGCAAGCGCGTTCAAGGCGCGGGCGCATTTTGGCGGCGAAAGCCTCTTTTGCGCCCAAAAAGTCGCAATACCAAATTTGGAACTGCCCGACTTCGTCCATATAAGAGGGCGTTATGCCTCTTCCGGTCGAGCCGCGCGGCTCTTCTTTTAAAACTTCCACCCGGTAGTTTTCCCACGCGAGGTCGAGAAGCCTGTGCCCGACATCGCTTAAAAGAGTGCGCTCATCGATAAGAAGCCTGCTGAAAATTTCATAGCCCTTTTGTTCAAGAGGTATTCCTTCCCAAAGGAATTTGCGCGGATCCGCCACGACGCCCGCTCCTATGGCGAGAGTTTCGACGTCTTTTTCTATGACGCCGGCAGGCAGCAAATTAAGCTTTACTCCGCCCGCCGTATGGCCCGAGTTTGCGCCTCCGTTTACTTTCATTACAATGGCTGCTATGTCGGCGCGCTTGGTTTTGTTTTTCAGTTCGTCTATAACTTCGTAAATCAGGCGGCCCTTGCCTTCGTCGCCCATGCTTATGCCGATGTCGGCAATCAGTTTGCCTTTAAAATCTGTCAATGCCATAATAAACCTTTAAATCCTTTAAAGATGGCTTTTTGCCGAAAATGGTCAAGCATCTTTTATTTGTTTTGCAATTCTTCAAGCTTGTCCGACAAATCCTGCCATTCTTCGTAAAGCCGTTCGATGTCCTTCTTTAAAATTGAGTGGCGTTCGAGGGTTTTTGCGCTGTTTTGCGCGTCTTTGAAGAAGTCGGGGTTCGACATTTCGCCTTCGAGGTTTTGGCATTCGTCTTCGCTTGAAGAAATCTCGTTTTCAACCGCTTCTATGCGGCGCTTTATTTTGCCCATTTCGCGGTTGTTGGCGGATTTCAACGCCTTTTGCTCTTTGTAGGACAGGGCTTTTTCATTTGGTTTTTTGGGCGAATTGGGAGCGTCGAATACGCCTTCTGCGCGTATTTTTTCGATGTAGTTTGAAACGTTGCCTATGAATGTTCTGACGCCACGTCTGCCGATTTCAACGACTTTGGTTGCGATTGGGTCCAAAAAATCCCTGTCGTGGCTTACTATCACGAAAGTGCCGGCATAGCTTGCAAGGGCTTTTTGCAGGACTTTTTTTGAATTGATGTCCAAATGGTTTGTAGGTTCGTCCAAAATGAGAAAATTGAAGGAGCGCAGCAGCATTTTTGCGAGGGCAAGCCTGTTTTTTTCGCCGCCAGAAAGCACTGCGACTTTCTTAAACACGTCGTCCCCGCTGAAAAGGAAAGAGCCTAAAAGCCCGCGCGCCTTGAATTTTTCGCCTTTTGGCGCGGCGTTTTCCGCCTCTTCCAAAACCGTGTTTTGCGGGTTTAATTCCGCCGCCTGATGCTGCGCGAAATAAGACATTTCGACATTGTAGCCAAGCTCGACTTTTCCCCCGTCAAAATCCAGCGTCCCCGCCATAATTTTGGCGAGGGTCGTTTTGCCAGCGCCGTTTACGCCGACAATGGCAATTCTTTCCCCGCGCTCGACTTTGAGGCTCACATTTTTTAATACGGGCTTGCCGGCGTAGCTTTTGCTCAGGTTTTCCACATTTATTACCGTTTGTCCGCACCGCTTCGGCTCCGGAAATTTAAATTCAATGCCGCTTTCGGTCTTCTCGATTTCTATTTTTTCGATTTTGTCCAAGGCTTTTATCCTGCTTTGGACTTG
>JAGBWO010000032.1 GCA_017629765.1 Opitutales bacterium
AAGCGGCTAAGCGGTCTTTTTAAACTCATAAATCCTTTAACGATTTTTTTGAAAATGCCGGCTTTATTTCGCGAAGCATTAGCTCTTTTACCACAAGCCCATCGCCGCTTACGCTGACATCTATAAGCTCGTCGCCAAATGGAATGCGCTTGCAGACCATCATCTTGTCGTCGTCGTGGAACAATTCAATGCTGCCGCGGTCTACAAATATTTTCACCCTGAGCTTGTCTGTTGCAGAACCCTTCATTTTAAAGTAGCCGCCGCCCCATCTTAAATTGCGCGTTTTGGCGGGACGTTTTTCAACAGGCGCCAAGGTTATTTCGTAAGCATTTTCTTTCTTTTTGAAGATTACGCCCGCAGGCCCGAAATCTATTCTGGCTCTATCCGCATTTGATATGTCGAATTCCGCTTCTATCATAAGCACGGGAGGAAGTTTTCCAAGATTTAGCGCGCCATCAATTTTTTTATCCTTTATGCGTTTTTTTTCAACATATAGCTTTTCGATTTCGGGCACAGGGCTGGGATGTATAAAATATTCGCCATCCTCTTCCACAAGCTTCAAATCGGCAGGCAGCGACATCATTTGCGAAAACGGCATACCCGCTTCCACGGAGTTCTTCTGTTCCGTACGCAACCACGACACATTTACAACACGCCCATTTGGAGCATTGCCAAAGATTTGGCCTGCATAAGCATCGCCCAAAATAAATTTAGGCCTGCGGCCGCCGCCCGTCGGGGTGAATTTTTCGCCGTCGAAATCGCCAATAACGCATTCGCCGCGCGCGTCGAATATGAGGTATTTCATATTCTTTTTATCTCCATTAAGGGGCATTGAAATCATATAGGGGCATTCATAAAAATCGTCCAATTCTTGCGTACGCCTCCAAGACTTCAAATCTTTTGAGACATGGAACGCGAATTTGCGGTAATATTTGCCGTCTGCCGGATCTTTTACATCCTCATAACGGAGTACAACCCACTGCCGCGATGGTTCGTGATAAAATATGCATGGGTCGCGCCCCGGAGTTGTTGCGATTGGGGGTTCCAGTCTGGAGGCTCTCAAACCGTCGGCAGAGTAGCCCACAAAATCGCCTTTGCCCGCAAATGTGTATGCAAAAATCAAACCGCCTTTTTTATCAAACAAGCCGCTTCGGTTTTTAGTGTCGGCATAAGTTGTGCCTGACCATATTGAATACATGCCGCCATTGGCAGGATAAAACGGGCTTATGGCCGGCGCTTTGTGATCCCAAAAGATTAAATCGTCGGAAACCGCGTGCCCCCAATATTTTGTATGCTTTCCAATTACGCGATAAGGAGTGAGCTGATAATACATTTGCCACTTGCCCTGCCAATATACAAGACCGTTGGGGTCGTTGAGCCAGCCCTGCGGCGCTGAAAAATGGTACTGGGGGCGCAAGAGCTCGTTCGGGTAATTGCCGACATCATAGGTGTCTGTCGTTTCAAAGGATATTTTTTCCCCGATTTTTGTGCCTACTTCAATATTCACGGGCTTTCCCGCGAATTCTCTGGTTTCCAAAGAGCATATCCATTGCGGATTTTTAAAATCCACGCGGATTTGTTCGTTCACCAAAATATTTTCGCCGCTAATGTCGTAGATTTTCACCAAACGCTCGGGCGCCAAATTGTTTATGGGTATATTGATATAGCGCTTGGCTTTTTTAATTTGAAGCGTCTTTTTTGCGACAATCCCCTCGGGCGCATTGTCTGTAAGGATAATGTCGTCCACATTTATGTGCGCCCAGCCCCCCTTGGCATTGTCAACAATTTCAATTACCGCCATTTTACCGACATACGCGCTTAAATCTATCGCGTAAGGCTCCAACCTTTCGTCGTTTTTGCCGGTCAGACGGCCGACTTCTTTCCCGTCCACCAAGACGCGCATATAAAGCTTATCATTTTTTTCGCCGCCGCCGACAAGCGCCGTCAAATATTTTCTTTCTATTTTGAATGGCGCGCTGGCCATTTTGCCGACAGTATCATCGCGGTTAAAATAAGAGT
>JAGBWO010000033.1 GCA_017629765.1 Opitutales bacterium
ACGAGGTGCATAACACCACGCTTGCCTTCGTTGCACTTTCGGAGAGCGGCGACCGCAGCTTCAGCTTTTACCGTCGATTTGGCGCGGACGCGATGCTCACCACCGCCGACGTTGATCCCGAGCCGATCCGCTCTGCCTCCTATTTCCATTTCGGTTCTCTCTCGCTCACCAATTCTGCTTCGCGTGAGGCAACCGCTCATGCATTGGAGCTTGCAAAGCGTTCCATTACTGTGAACTGCGTAGCTCCCGGAGTGATAGAAACCGATATGACAAAAGATTTGCCCTTTGACGAAGTAAAAAAGCTTATCCCCCTCAGGCGTTTCGGGAAGCCCGAAGAAGTAGCGGGGGCGGTGTCGTTTTTAATGGGACCAGACGCGGCGTATATTACGCGCCAGGTGATTTCGGTAAACGGAGGTTTGATATGAATAGAAGAGTTGTCGTGACGGGAATGGGCGCGCTAAGCCCTCTTGGAAATTCTGTAAAAGAAAATTTTGACAGGCTGCATATTTATGAAAACGCCGTAGAGGTTTTGGAAAGCCTGAAAGAGTATAGCGGGCTAAATTCAAACCTCGCAAGCGTCATAAAGGATTTTAAAATACCCGAACGCTATTCCCGCAAAACCCTGCGCACAATGGGCCCCGTTTCGGTAATGTCGCTATTTACTGCCGAGCAGGCCCTCGAACAGGCGGGCATAGAGCAGGGTGGGGAGCTTATACGCGGCGGAAGGCTCGGCGTGGCTTACGGCTCGTCGTCGGGTTCGGTAGAGCCTTTGCTTGATTTTTATTCAATGGTAAACACAAAAGTTGTGCGAAACATCACCTCTTCAACCTATATGAAGATGATGCCGCAGACGACTGCCGTAAACATCTCGCTTTATTTGAAAACCACGGGCAGAATTATTCCGTCGGGAACGGCCTGCACTTCGGGCAGCCTTTCAATCGGATATGCCTACGAAGCCATAAAATACGGGCTTCAAGACGTTATGATTGCAGGTGGCGCGGAAGAATTCAGCCCGACCCAGGTTGCTATTTTCGACACCTTGTACGCTACAAGCTCCAAAAACGGCTCTCCGAAAGAAACTCCCTCTCCGTACGACGCAGAAAGGGACGGGCTTGTTATTGGAGAGGGCGCGGCAACCCTTATTTTGGAGGAATACGAACACGCAAAGGCAAGGGGCGCGAAAATAATTGCCGAAATTGCGGGATTTGCCTCAAATACCGACGGTACGCATATGACGCAGCCCAACGCGCGCACAATCCAGGCCGCAATCGAAAAATCAATGGAAAACGCAGGGGTGGATTCTTCTGAAATCTGTTATGTAAACGGGCATGGAACCGCAACGGCGCAGGGAGACATTGCCGAAACCATTGCAACCGCCGCCGCTTTCAAACGCCCGGTGCCTATTTCTTCAATGAAAAGCTACATAGGGCATTCTCTCGGCGCGTGCGGCGCAATAGAAGCGGCAATGACGATAGAAATGCTGAATTCCGACTGGTATATGCCTACTCTGAATTTGAAGAATGTCGATTCCGCCTGCGGGGAGCTTGACTACATTGCAAACGAAGGGCGGATTATGAGCGGCGAATATGCGATGAGCAATAATTTCGCATTTGGCGGAGTCAATACTTCCCTTATATTTAAACGGCTCTAAGATTTAAAAAAATCGAAAAAATTAAACCACTGGTAGGGGGAATCAAGCGCGGATTTTTCCAAAAAAGCGGCGTATTCCTTTGCAAGGAGTTCTCCCCGCTTTTTAGGCGCAGACCTTGCATCCGCGCGTTTTATTGCGGCGAAATATTTTCCGTTTCGCTCCGTGCAGTTCGCAAAAAACACGGGGCGTTTAAGCATTTCGGCAAGCTGAAAAACGCCCCGCGGCAGTTTGCATTTTTTGCCCAAAACATTTTCCTCGAAAAATTTGTCGGGAGAGCGCTTCGAAAGCCTGTCCCCCGCGGCTATAATCAAATTTCCCCTTTCAAGCTCCGCATTCAGCTTTTCAAAGGTCGCAATATTTATCTCGGAAACGTCAAAAA
>JAGBWO010000034.1 GCA_017629765.1 Opitutales bacterium
GTCGAGCTTCTCCCAATCTTTCAAGGAAAGCTCCTCTTTCATTTCAAGGGTGAGCTTTTCCCGTATTTCCCTCTCCACAATCTTGACGGGCTTAATCCCCTCTCCGCCGAACCCAACAGCGCGTATAGAGCCTTCAAAACCCTTCATTTGCGGGCTGCCGACTTCCATTATAAAGGTCGCGACAGGGAAAGACGTCTTGTCGGCAAGCGTTTTAACCTTTACATCGTATGTCTGCGCATTTGCGGACAACAGCGAGGCCAAAAAAATCGCGAATGAAAAAAAAGAAAATCCCCTCATATAAAAATCTTTCAAGTTAAGAATAAAAAACCCGCATGCGAAGAAAAATCCCGCACACGGGTCAACCAAAAATTCGGGCACAAAATCCGCGCTAAAAAAGCGTAGACGTTAGCAAGCCCATGTGCGCTTTTTATGGCGATTGGATTTTGAGCGCTTGCTGCGCTTGTGCTTATTCATCTTCAGTCTGCGTTTTTTCTTAAGGTTTCCCATATCGTTTAATAGATTTTCGTTGTTTTTAAAGCTATGAAATAATCCACTTTTTTAAAGACTTGTAAAGCTTTTTTTTAATCTCTTTTTTGCGGAACGATTTTTACCGTATAGCCCTTTTTATCCTTTAAAAATTCCGACGCTGCCTTTCTGACTTCGCCAAGCGAAACATCCGCATATCCGCTTTCAAAAGTGGCCGCCGTCTCCCGCCTTAACTTGTCGGCTTGAAAAAGAGGCATTGCCCTTTCCGCCCAGTAGGAGTTTGTACGGCGCGTTCTTTCTATCTGCTTTAAGACGGGAAGCTTGGCCCTTTCAAACTCGTCTTGGCTTATGTTTTCCGAAACGCTTTTTGCCGATTTTTCCATAAGAGAAACGACATCGTCGTTATATTCCGGAGCAACGTCGGTTTCGGCAAACATAAGACCGCTGTCAAAGCCCTGTTTTGAGAGGTTGTAGGCAAACGGGCTGTAAACCTTACCCTCTTTTTCCCTTACGTTTTTGCGGATTGAATCGTTTAACACCGCGCCCAAAATCGTCGCGGCGCGCATTTTTTTCAAATTGCCCCTGCCGCAAGTTTTCCATAGCTTCAAAGCGGTCGAACGCGCGTCTTTACGGCTTGCGATTTCAAAGATTTTTTCCCGCTCGCTGGCAAAGTCCAAATTTTTGAAAGCCGAATAATCGGGGCGGGACTGCGCCCTGTCCGGCATGGATCCGAAATAATCCGCAAGCCAGTTTACCGCGTCTTTTTCGTCAAAATCCCCCGCTATTGAAACTTCCATGTACGAATTTTTCAAAATAGGCAGCATCCATTCTTTAATTTCGCGCATTGAAAGGCTTTGCATTTCCTCCCTGCTTGCGAACTTAAACATATGGTTTTGCCTGTAAAGCCAGTCTTCGAGCTTCAAGGCTTCAACCGCGTCGGGATTGGTTTCAAGCATGCGGTAAGTTTCGTCGATTTTCTTTTTCATCACATTCAACGCGTCGTCCGAAAACGCAGGCGCGTTTATATACGTCGCAACAAGGGCGAGAGCCTCGCGCAAATGCTTTGTGTTTGTGCGGCATTTCAGCATAAAGCAGTCGTCCTCCATAACAAGCGCAATGCTTATATTTTTGTCGGATTTAGCGACATTAATGAGATCGTAGCTTTGATATTTTGTGCCGCCCAAAATAAAGGCGTTCAGCGCATACGCAAGCTTCGGATTGTCCTTGGGAATGTCGTATCTTCCCCCGCCGAAAGCGACGGTTGCGACAACTTCGTCCTTAGTGAAATCCGTCGCTTTCAAATTCGCCCTGACGCCGTTTTTAAACACAATTTCCTTGATTCCCAAAATATCCGTTTTTTCTGAAACGATTTCGCCCTTGTCGCCAAAATTGTCGAATACAAGCTCCGACCCGGAAAGCGGGGAATAAAAGCCGTTTTTCTTTTTCAAAGACGATAAAAAGCCCTCGAAACCGCTCGGCAAAGCCGATTTTTCCGCATCGCTTGCGCGGACGAAAAGAACGCTTCTTTTGCGGAAGTTTTCAAAAAGTTCTCCGGCCTTTTCAGCGTCAAAATCCTCCAGCGCAAACTTGGCAATTTCAAAGTCGAGCCCGGGAGAAGTCGGGATTTCCCCGTCGGAAAAAGCGGACACAAGCTTGTTTGAAACATAGGCTGAATTTTTCGTGCCCATAGATTTTGCCGCGCTTTCAAGAGTGTTTAATATGTCCGACTTCGCCTTTTGGATTTCCCAGTCGCCAAACCCGTTTTGAAGCGCGCCCTCGTACATGTTCAAAACTTCCGCGAGGGCGTCCCTTGATTTTCCGATATTGGCGGAAGCCTCTATTGAAAACATATCGCGGTAGTTTTCAAAGTCGGAGAAATATGCGTATGCCGAAATAAACTTGGCATTGCTCGAAGATTTTTTTGAATTGAACCTCAAATCCATGACGCAGCTTATCGCCGCCATTCGGATGTCGAACACGCGCTTTTCAAGGCAGTCGCTTTTATAGACGGGTTTTGAAACCAAATAGACGCCCGCGCCCGATTCGTTTAAATCCGCGTCGGCAAAAACGCTGTAAACATCGGTTTTTTCGGCGTCGGGAAAATTCGGAACGCCCGGAACGGATTTTTCGTCGGCTTTCAAGTTTTCAAAATATTTTTGGGCCTCTTTCATAACGGCGTTTTCGTCAATATCGCCGACGACCACAAGCGCCATGTTTTCCGGCCTGTAATTCGATTTGTAAAAATCCAAAAAAGTTTCGCGGTTCGCATTTTTTATGACTTCCTCCTCGCCTATGGGCATTCTGTTTTCATACGGAGTGCCTTTAAAAATATGCGAAAAGAAATCGACAAAACTGCGGTAGCGGGCATTGTCCCGGGCTTTCTTCTCGGCAATGATTACCCCCCTTTCGCGCTCGATTTCGTCTTCGGGAAAA
>JAGBWO010000035.1 GCA_017629765.1 Opitutales bacterium
AGCGGGCGAACGGTCTCGAACCGTCAACCTCGACCTTGGCAAGGTCGCGCTCTAGCCAATTGAGCTACGCCCGCGATGCGGATTGGGTTCTCCAATCAATTAAAGCACTTTACAATGCCTCTTTATTTCGATATGTCAAGCTCTAAACTATAACTTTTTCGGAAATTTTTCGGCGCGGAAACCAAATACCCCTTGTCGATGCTTTTGGCGATGTTGTCGCTTAAAAGCATTTGCAAGATAGGGCGAAGCTTCTTGATATTTTTTTTGTCGAAAACCAAATAGAAATGCAGGGCAAGCGGATAGTCTCCGTTTTGAACATTCTCGGAAGTAGGCTTGAAAGGATGCGGTTTTGCCCCGCCCTGAGCGACGGCGAGCGTCTTTATGTTGGGATTATCCGGAGCGACATTCACAATGGCGATTGCGTTTGTGGTGCTTTTTATGACGTTTACAACCTGCTCAAAATTTTCCTTGAAGTCCACCGAATCCGATATGTTTTCGCCGTTTAAGCATTTGTTTTTGAAAAGCTCAACGGCAATATTGTCGAGAAAACTCGTGCTAAGCGCGTATATGTTGCGCAATGAGATAGTGTTGTTTAAGCCCAAATTTGACCAAGTGTCGGTCTGCTCCCCAGTGGAGCCGTAAATTTGGCGAAGCTGCGGAATCGTGATTTCCTCTATGGGATTTTGCGAATTTACGATAATGGTGGCTATTTGATGCGCAAACGGAACTGCGGCAAACCCCTCCGGAAATTGGTCGGAATCCAAAATTGCGACAATGGCGATATCCGCCTTGCCCGCCTTCAAGTCGTTAAGCCCGTCTCGAGAGCCGTTCATTTCCACAACACACTTTGAGCCAATCAAATTCGACTGCGCCAAAATTTCTTTTGAAATTTTATCCCCCACAATATCCGACCCGACTATTCTGACGGGATTTTGTGCGAATGCCAAAGAAGCCGCAAAACAAAAAAACGCGGCAAAAGCGTACCTAAACGAAAAATTTTTCATAAACCTGATACTAATTAACAAAATATTCTCTTCAAGTAAAAAAATAGGCATAAAAAGCTTGAAATTTAAAAAAGATAAAACATATTTGTCTGAATAAAAATTACGGAGCGTAGCTTAGCCTGGTAGAGCGCTACGTTCGGGACGTAGAGGTCGGAGGTTCGAATCCTCTCGCTCCGAGTTTAAAAAAATCCCACAAACAAATGCGTTTGGGGGATTTTTTTTGGGTGGGCAATTCCAATACTGCAGGATAGATTTACAATCCGCAATCCTCGGCGAAGAACGCGCTTTTTGCGGACGTCTAAAATATCAGCCCATATTTTTTATAAGCCATGTTGCGGCGTCAAATTCGTTTTTTGCCGAAAGCTTGCCGCGCAAAAGTTCGGCATCCGCGCGGGATTTCGCAATGACATCCGGATTTTCCAAACACTCGCGCATTCTTTCCGCAATCGCTTTCGGCTTCGCCGCCCCCTGTATGAATTCCGGCCATGCGGGCTTGTCCAAAAGGATGTTGGATATTCCCAAATATTTTATTGAAACCAGCATTCTGCCAATGATGTAGGTAAGAGGATTTGCCCTGTAAACTATCGCGCCCGGAATTGCTTCAAGACACGCGCTAAGCGATATCGTCCCCGAACTCATAAGCACCGCCTTCGCCCCTATTCTTCCATCGTCGCTTATTTTCCGCAAATGCACGCGCGAAGACACGTCGGGGTATTTTTTCAAGACGCCTTCAAGAACTTTCAAAATACCCTTGCCCGGATACGGCACAACCGCCTCTTCATTTTTCATTAGGCGCAAGGTTTCAAGCATTATCGGGAAAATTCTGCCAACGGCGATTTCGCGGGAGCCGGGCAAAAAAAGCATCGGCGAATTTTTATCGTAATAGACTTTCGAGACATATTCCTTTGAAAGAAACGGATGCCCCACCAAATCCACTTTCAGCGAAGTGTCCTCATAGCACTTTGTTTCAAAGGGAAATATGACGGTAATCGCATATTTTGTACTTGACGACGGCAGTACGTACACCATTGAATATAAAGCGTCTCTCGGTGGAACTATTTCCGGAATCTGTATTCAGATCGTTAAGATAAACGGCATGGGTGAAGCAGTAGTTGCAATTCCCGCAGCAGGTTACGTATTCAATTGCTGGAGTGACGGTGTTACAACGGCTGAGAGAAGCGACGTTGCAACCTCAGATATGACGTTGACGGCATAATTCGTACGCGAAGACGCTACTCTTTACAGGGTTGAATATATTGCGGCAGAGGGCG
>JAGBWO010000036.1 GCA_017629765.1 Opitutales bacterium
CAATAAAAGACAATTCCTATCTCTCCACATATAATATTCAAGGAGGTTTATTCTCTTTAGGTGGTTCTGGCAGTTCTCTTACTATTGATAATGCTACAATTTCAGACAACGCTTCTGTTGTAACCGGCAATAAAGGAGCATATTCTTCGGCTTCATATTTGGGTTATGGTGCAATGGGTGGCGTTGTTTGTGCCATGAATAACAATACTATAAATATTTCAAATACTACATTTAATGCAAATTCTGCAGAAAGTGCCGGGTTGTGGTCTGGTGGTGGTGTAGCATATTTAAAAAATGCAACAGCAACATTTACAGATACCCTATTCACCAATAATTATGTAAAGACCATTCAAGATTGGGATGGTGGTGGTGCTATCTATTCTTATGGTACATCAAATTTGACTTTCAAGCATACACAAGATGCTACTTACGTTGGAAATTATGTCGAAAATGATGGCATAAAGAGCGATGTAATGGGTGGTTTTGTTCGTCTTGACGATTCTAGCGTTGCAAATTTCAATATTTCCGAAAATGCAACTCTTACCATTGGCGATGGAACAGCAGGTTATGACTCTGTCGCAGGAAGCGTAAGCTCTACCATCAATAAAATTGGTTCGGGAGCATTGGTCGTTAATGGTTCAATGAAGTACTTTACAGGCGCATTAAATGTTAATGCCGGATCAATGGACATTAATAATGGCTTAGGTGCAATCAAGACTACTGTCAAAAAAGGCGCATCACTCAATGTTGACGGCTTTGTTGCAAATGACAAATCGGTTACAAACACAAGCGACAAAGGCATGACAGGAGGCTTCATCCTTGCAGAAGGTTCTGTAAATTTGACAAATGCATCTGTAACAAACAATAATGTAACAGAAGATGTTTACACAAAACCCTTAGGTGGTGGTTTTGCCGATATTAGAAGCGGCGGAGAAATGACTGTTAAAGATAGCACTTTCTCTAACAATAATGTTGTAGCCACAACGCAATCTCAAGTACAAGGAACGCTTTTCCATGTATTTAGTCTCGGAAAGCTCAATATAGAAAACTCAACATTTGAAAACAACAAGGGTTCTTCTTTATATAACACGCAAGGTGGAGTTGTTTCTCTTGATGGAAACGTGTCGCTTGATGTAAAGGGCTCTACATTTAAAGGCAATGTTGTAGAAGTTCTTGGTACAAAAGGTGTCTGGGGAGCAATGGGCGGTGTAATTTGCGCTCCTACTGCTAATGGTTCCGTATCAATAAATGTAAAAGATACAACTTTTGATGGCAATGCTGCAATTAGCCTCGAAAAAATGGGAGCCGGCGGTGGCGTGGCATATCTAAAAAATACCCAAACTACATTTACGGATGCAAAGTTTACTAATAATTATGTAAAAACAACCGGTAACTATGATGGTGGCGGCGTGATTTATTCCTATGGAAATGCAGATTTAACTTTCAATGTAACAAAAAGCGAAAATTACGTTGGAAATTATGTTGAAAATGATGGCGTTAAAACAGATTCATTAGGTGGATTTGCGTATTTTGATCAATCAACTATTGCTAAGTTTAATATCTCTGAAAATGCAACCCTTACCATTGGCGATGGAACAGCAGGTTACGACTCTGTCGTAGGAAGCGCAAATTCTACCATTAACAAACTTGGCACAGGAGCATTGATTATAAACGGCTCAATGGAATATTTCACGGGCGTACTCGACGTTCAGGAAGGTTCTATGACCGTAAACAGCGTTTTGGGAGCTTCCGACATCATCGTGGCGGGCGGAGCGGTATTGGCGCTTGGCGAAAATGCCGACATAATACTTCACGGCTGCTCGATTACGGTAGAAGAAGGCGGTTCTCTCGAATTGGGAGCAAACACATCCATCACGGTAAATCTTGAACAAGACTTTGCCGGCTCTACAAATCTCTTTACAATCGCAGATGGAGCCAATCTTACGCAAAACGGCGAAACGGTTACGCTTGCGGAATTGGAAGAAAATATGACCGTTACATACAACGGAGAAGTTCTCGACAATTCGCAATGGAGCTTTGACTCCATCACAGGCAAGCTTACCGCATCAGTTCCGGAGCCTTCCACATACGCGGCAATCTTCGGCGCGCTTGCTCTTGCGTTTGCGGCATACCGCAGAAGAAAGTAATTGCAAATTTTACATAGCAACAAAAAAATGCGCAAATACAACAATTTGCGCATTTTTTATATTTTCTGTAAACAGATAAAAAAACGGCAGGCGGAATTTTTGGCAAAATAAAAGCAAATGCATCCAAAACTAAGCAGCCGGAACTGCGGGGGGAATTTGTTTTAAAAAGATGAAATCGCCCTCCCTTGCCGTGCCTGTTTTCAAGATGAAAAGAACGCAGCCTTTATTTTTTACATCGGTGGAATCTAAAATTGCGACTGCGTTCATTGATGCGTCGCATGCGTAAAAAACCTGCTCCCATTTCGGGAAAATTTGATAATTGCGGATTTTCACAACAACCCTATTTCCGTCAACCGCAACGATTGAGCCGATTTTCACGTCGAATTCCGAAAGCTCAGCCTTTTCTGTTTCCGCAGTCTCTTTAATTCTCTTTAAGAAGCGTTTGCTTCTGAGCGACTGCGCAAATGAATCTTGCGCCCCGACAAAAATCGAAGCGCAAAGCGCAAAAATAACGAAGATTTTACTCTTCGCTATTCTTTTTAAACTGGTCGAAGCCCGGCCCCGCATTGTTTCCTTCGCCTTCAAAGAATCCGTGAAGCTGGCGTTTGCGCGTCGGATGGCGCATTTTGCGCAGGGCTTTCGCCTCAATTTGGCGTATGCGCTCGCGCGTTACATCGAATTGTTTTCCCACTTCTTCAAGCGTGCGCGAATAGCCGTCCTGCAAGCCGAAGCGCAGGCTGAGCACGTTGCGCTCGCGCGGGGTAAGGGAATTCAAAACATCCATAAGTTTTTCGCGCAGCAAAGAGTACGCCGTCATATCGTACGGATTTTCCGCGTGTTTGTCTTCGATGAAATCTCCCAAGTTAGTGTCGTCCGAATCGCCTACGGGGCTTTGCAATGAAATCGGCTGCTGAGCCATTTTCATTATGGACTGCACCCTTTCGACAGGCATATTCATTTCGTTTGCGACTTCTTCGGGAGTCGGCTCATGCCCCAATTCCTGCAAAAGCTGCTTTTGGATTTGCATAACCTTGTTCAAGGTTTCAATCATATGCACGGGAATGCGGATTGTGCGCGCCTGATCCGCAATGGAGCGCGTAATCGCCTGCCTAATCCACCAGGTTGCGTACGTCGAGAACTTATAGCCGCGGCGGTATTCAAACTTTTCAACCGCTTTCATAAGCCCCATATTGCCTTCCTGAATCAAGTCCAAGAAATTCAAACCGCGATTTGTGTATTTTTTCGCGATTGAAATGACGAGCCTCAAATTAGCGCGCACCATTTCGGTTTTAGCCTTGTGGGCTTCGCGCATATCGTGGCGGACTTCCTTTACCAAAGTCAAAAGCTCGGCGGGGTCGAGGCGATACATATTGCGGATGTTCGTCAAGCGGTCCCTGATTTTGCCGACGTCGCCGATTTTAATTTTTTTGCCGCTCTTTTCGAAGGCTTCGAGCTTGAAGAGGCTGTCTTCCACTTCCCTCAAAACCGGCGAAAGCCCGTCCAAAAATTCCTCAAAAACCTTGAGCTTGAATTTGTAGCCCTTGTAGATGTCTTTAAGCTTTGTTTCGAGATTTTTAAAAGAAGTCAAATAGCGTTTTTGAAGTGAAGGATTGGACGCCTTTTCGTAAGACTCCCAAGCTTTTTCGAGCTTGTCTTCAAGCGCCTCGGCCTCTTTTAAATATTTTGGAAGCTCGTCTTTAAAATATTTTTCGCGGCTGTCGATTTTCTTGTCGAGAACGATTTTATCGAAGCGTTCTTCGCGGTTAATGAGCTTTTTTGCAAGGTCGATTTGAAAGCGGTTTGTGAGGGCAACGGAAAAGAGCGCTTTCGTTGCCTTGTTTTCCGCCTGCTCTATCCTGCGGGAAATGGAAACTTCCTGCTCGCGTGAAAGCAGGGGAACCTGCCCCATTTGCTTTAAATACATTCTTACAGGATCGTCGAGATTGTCCGCCTGCGAAGCTCGCACCTGCTTGTCTTCCGCCTCTTCCGAACGCTGCTTAAAACCTTCGACTTCGTCGGTATCCAAAATATCCACGTCCAAATTTTCGAGAATATTTATGATATTTTCGATTTCATCCGGATTGTTCAGGTTTTCCGTCAAATTTTCGTTGATGTCTTGAACGGTAAGATATCCCTGCTCTTTCGAGATGTTTACAAGATGCAGAATTTTGTCGTTTAAAACCTTTTTATGCTTTGAATTTGAAACATTTTCCCCCTTGTCAAAGACAACCTGCTCCGCAGCAGCCTTCAGCATTTCCATTTTTTGCGGGATGGCAGTTTTTGCCGTCTGGGGGGCGTTTACGACAATCTTCTTGGTTTTTGCGTCGCTTTTTTTAGGCTCTTCTTTTTTTTGCAAAGCGGGCTTTTTATCAGACGGCTTTTTGGCTGTTTTTGACGGAGCTTTCGCGGGCGCCTTTGCTTTTGGCGCAGCCTTCTTTGCCGTCTTTTTTGCGGCAGGCTTTGCGTTTTTCTTGATTGCAGGCGCAACCGCTTTCTTGGCGGCAACTTTTGCCTTTGCGGCCGGAGCTTTCTTTGCCGCCGCGGTTTTTGAGGTTTTTTTCACCGTTTTTTTGACTGTCTTTGCTTTGTTTGACATAAATATTTATATCGTTATATTTATTATATAATAAATTTTGTTTCCCTCAGCAGGCTCCTGATAGAGCTTATGCGCTTCAATGCGTCTCTTTTTTCGTCTTTCGACGAATCGGGGCTGTCCATTGTTTTTTGTAATTTAAAAATCTCTTTCTCGCAATAATTTTTATGTATTTTTTCAAAACATTTCGAAGCTGCCGAAACGGGATTTTCTATCTCGTCTTTCGGCATCGTCATAATTTTATAGGCAATGTTCCTTTCGGCTTCATCTTCAATTTCCGACACGTCAAACTGTTCGCCGCTGCGGTAATAGGCAATCAAACGCCTTAACAAATTGCTCTCGGCGTCCGAACCGTCAATCCAAACGGGATCAATGCAATTAGACAAGGCTTCCGCGATGTCGGGATAATTTAAAGCTATAAGTAATACATCATAAACGGCATTTGTCAATACTTGGTGCGAATTCTTGTCGGTTTTGGAGTATGTTTGGGAAAATTCATCGGGATAGCGCGCAAGATAATCTTTTACCACCGCATCGAAATTCGCTCCAAGCCTTGAAGACGCCTCTCTTAAAAACTCGTACTTAGCCACATGCGAAGATGCGCACGAAACAAAAGAATAGATATCCTCCAATATCTGGCGCTTGTCCCCGACTGACGGTTTCGGGAAAGCCCGCTTAAAACCGTCAACCATAAACGAAACCGCCGTGCTTTTGTTTTCAAGAAGCTTTTTTACGCCGTCTGCGCCGTTTTTCAATATCAGCGTATCGGGGTCTTCGCCTTCGGGGATAACGCACACATAAGGCTCTACATTGCAAGAAAGCATAATGGGCAAGACCCTTCGGGCGGCCTTCTGACCGGCACTGTCGCCGTCAAGCATCAAAACGGACTTTTTAACATGGCGTTTTATAAGGTTAAACTGGTTTTCGCCAAGGGCAGTCCCCTGCCCCGCCACCGTGTTTTGAAAGCCCGAAACATACATTCTGAGAGCGTCAATCTGCCCTTCGACAATTATGAAATAACCAAGCTCGTTTGCGGATTTCCTCGCGCGGTGGAAATTGAAAAGCATATTCTGCTTCTTGAAAATCGGCGTTTCCGGAGAGTTTACATATTTGCCCTCCTCGTAGTCTATGTCAGCAGGCGTAAGAGATGTCTTGCGGGCGGTAAATGCGACCACCCTGCCCTGAACATCGCACAAGGAAATCATGAGCCTGCCCCTGAAACGCGGCATAAGCCCCATAACGCCCGACTTGTTTCTCGGCGCAAAAAACAGCCCCGATTCAACTATCGCCTCGTAGGAATATTTTTTTTCTATTTCCGACTTAAACTCCGACCAATCCACGGGCGACATTCCTATGCGAAGCTCGTCTTCGGAGCCTTTTTTAAATTTGCGCTCCTCGTGCCAGTATTTGCGGGCGGCTTTTCCGAATTCCGAGCCGCCTTTAAAAATTTTCAAAAACCAGTTTGCCGCGTCTTCGTGAATGTCGAAAATCTGCTTTCGCAAAGACTGCCCCGCCTTGCTTGCCGCGCCGCGCGAGCTGTCGTATTCAAGAGGAACGCCGAAGCGGTTTGCGATAAATTCGACAGCTTCCGGAAAATTCAAGCCCTCTTTTGTTTGCACAAACTTAAAGATGTCCCCCCCTTGGCTCGTACTGAAACAATAGTAAAACCCCTTGTCGGGATAAACGAAAAAAGACGGCGTTTTTTCAGACGTAAAAGGGCTAAGGCCCTTGAAGCTCGCGCCCGCCCTCTTCAAGCTCACATAAGACGAAACAAGGTCAACTATGTTAACCCTGTTTCTGACTTCCTCAATAGAACTGTCTTTTATGCGAGGCATCCAAATAATATATCCGCTCTTTTGGGGAAAATATTGCGAATTTTATTCGGCGGATGGAATTTTCTTGATTTCCTCTTCAACCTCCGCGCGCAAAGGATGGTTTTTATCCGCGTACTGCAAAAAGAGAACGTAATTGTATTTCGCCTCTTCGTAGTTTTTCAAGATAGCGTAGGTGCGGGCAAGCCCGAGCATAATTTCGGGATTGTTCGGGAATTTCTCGCGCGCGGCGTAAATTGTGTCGAGGAATTTCTCGACCGAAAACACCTTGTTTGCGGCGTTCAAATATAAAATAGTGTATTCCACGCTTTCGGGGGACGCGTTCAAAGCTTCCTTTGCGGAATAGAATGCGGATTTATTGTCGCCCTTTGCAGTGTAAACCTTTGAAAGAGACGCCCATGCGACAGCCGATTTGGGATGTTTTGAAACGACTTTCTGGGATATTTTTTCGGCTTCTTTAATATCGCCCTGCTCCACGAGCTTCGCGCTCGCTTCCGAAGCGTATTCAGGCTGAAGAAGGCGTTCTTTTGCAAGGCGCTCCTCTTCGATTTTCATTTCGGCTTCGCGCTTCTTTTGCTCTTCCAATTTTTTGGCTTCGGCAATTTTGCGCTCTTCTTCGGCTTTTTCCTCGTCCAAGCGTTTTTGCTCTTCAAGCTTCTTTTGCTCCTCTATTTTTTTAGCCTCTTCCGCCTTGCGGGCTTCCTCCTCTTTCTTTGCCTGTTCTTCTTTTTGCTTTAACAGGGCCTCTTCCGCCTCCTTCATTTTCCTGTTGAACTCGTCGATATGGGCTCGCAAATTGGGGAACTTTTCCTTCACAAGCTCGGCGTCAAGCTTTTCAAGCTCTTCGAAATATTTTATCAAATTCGGCATATCCCCCTGCGCCAAAGAGATTTCAACCAATCCCTCCAAAATGCCCGACCTCAGCTTGGCGTCGTCTGCCGGAGCGGATTTATAAGCGTTTAAAAGCCAGTTTTTAGCCTGCTCCAAGTTTTTTATCTTTAAAAACAGCGCCCCGATGCGCGCGGATTCTTCCGAATTCGGGCTTCTGCCTGCATTTTTGACCGCTGAAAAATGCGCGTTCAAGGCGTCTTCAAACATTCCCGCAAGCTCCAAATTCCTCGCAAGAGACTTCCAAGCCAAAAGGCTTTTAGGATTCTTTTGCAAATATTTTTTGTAGGCGCTTATGGCAAGGTTGGGGTTGTTCGCCTTTTCATAGGCGGAAGCCGCGTAAATATACATATCGGAGTCCGCAAGGTTTATGTCGCCGGCCTTTTCGAAATACTTTCCGGAAGTCAGGTGGTTGCCTTTGTCGGCGTAAGCGTATGCGAGGGCTTCAAATATTTTTACGTCGTCGCCGTAGCTTACAAATGCGGCTTCAAGGCTGTCTATAGCCTTGTCAACTTTGCCCGACTGTATCAGTTGCTGCGCGTTTGCGACGGCTTCCTGCACCTCTTTTGAAATTCGCAGCTGCCTTTCTTCCGGCGTTTCGGGCTTGCATGCGGCAAGCGCCGCCGCCGACAATGCTGCGATGGTGAAAAGTTTAAAATTTTTAAAAAATTCCATATTTCGAGATTTTAAATTCAGTTTTTTAAAATATTGTAAAATAAAAAAATCTTTGCAAATTTTATTTTCAATTTATTTCACATTTTTAAATCGATAAAATAAAACATGGGCGTTTTTTCAAGATATGTCGTTGCGCTTGCGCATTTATTTTGCGCGGTTATCCCCGCATTCGCCTATGTCGAGGAATTCAAGGATGCAAACGACATATTGTTTGAATGCAAGTTGGCGGATTTTTCGGAACAAGGCTATGCGGAAGCCGTAAGCGCAATATTTTCGGAATTCGAAAACTCCGCGCTATGCCGAATCAAGCCGAAGACAAAAGGCAAAGTCGGGCTTAAAATCTACGCCAATTCGGGCGCGGGGCTCGCAACCCCAAAAAACTTGGTAATAGCGGTAATTGAAGAACTGGAAAAGAGAGGGTTTAAAAAGGAGAATATTTGCATAGTCGACATGTCAAAACGCAAAATGCGCGAATCGGGCTTTCTCCCGAAATATTCCGAAATCAAGCTCGGCACAAAGGAAGATTTCAACGGCTCGCCCGTCTGCGACATAGAAAGCGGAGAGTTTTTGAACAAGAACTGGTTTTACGATAATCCCCTAATGCCGCGCGATTTGCAGGCGGGCGTCTTTCGCGACGAAGAATTCAACAAAGAAGCGAGAAAAAGCTACCTGCCGATTCCACTGTTTTTAACGGTCGATTTTTGGATAAACCTTCCAGTAATCACCGATATGCAGGGCATAGGAATATGCGACGCGCTCGGAAATATGACAATTTGGAACATGTCAAACAACGAGAGGTTTTTTTCAAGCCCCGCCAACGCGCCCATCGCGCTTGCGGAAGTCGCGGCAATACCTGAATTAAAAGACACAATGCTTCTTACTATTCTATCCTATGAGAAGCTCCAATTTGTCGGCGGCAGCGTATTTAACGCGGCGTTCACTTCGTCGGAAAAGCTCCTGTACGCGTCGGCAAACCCTGTTATTTTAGACTTTTTTGCGCTCGACTACATAAACTGCAAGCGCGTTGAAAAAGGCTTTAAGCCTATTCCCCTTCCGCCGATTTTTGAATACGCAAACCAAATGCGGCTCGGCTCGCCAAAACCCTCCGACATAAAATTCAAATCCGTAAAAAATGCAAACTAATCCCGACGAACTCTTTGACGAAGTTGACTGCTCCGACAGGGTCATAGCCTCAAAAACCCGCACGGAAATACACAAAAACAAGCTGCGCCACAGGGCGGTGCACGCCATTTTCTTCGATTCCGGAAACCGAATTCTGCTTCAAAAGCGCTCCGCCTTAAAAGACAGTTATCCGCTCGCCTACACTACTTCATGTTCAGGCCATGTCGATAGCGGCGAAACTTACGAAGACGCCCTGATTAGGGAAACGGAGGAGGAATTGGGCGTCAGGCTTTCGCTTGGCGACTTCAAGTATGTCGGAAAATTGGAAGCCTGCGAAGAAACAGGATGGGAATTTACGAAAGTTTACGTATGCCGCGCCGAAATGCGCTTCAATCCTCCCTCCGACGAAGTCGCAAGCCTTGACTGGGTCGGGATAAAAGATTTTGAAGCCGACTTTAAGGCAAATCCGCGCAAATACACCCCGTCATTTTTAAAAGTGTACGAATTTTTCAAATCAAAATGCGATGTTTTAGATTGAAAATTTTGTTGTAAAACAAGTTTAAATCGTTTTTTTTAAAAGATATTTATGACAATAAAAGAATTTTCAGGCGTCTGGACGGCTATTGTAACGCCGATGAACGAAAACGGGAAAGTCGATTACGGCTCGTTGGAATCTCTTGTTGAAAAGCAGATTGAAGGCGGTGTAAGCGGCATTGTGGCAGTGGGAACTACGGGGGAATCCCCTACGCTCACGCCCAAAGAGCATATCGAAGTGATTGCCAAAATACACGAATTTGCGGCAGGCAGAATTCCCGTTGCGGCAGGCACAGGCTCCAACTCCACGGCGGAATCCATAGAAATGACAAAAGAAGCCGACGAAATCGGCGTCGAAGGCTTTTTGATTGTCGCCCCATACTACAACAAGCCTACCCAAGAGGGAGTTTTTCTGCACTTTTCGGAAATCGCAAAAATTACCGAAAAGCCGATAATTTTATACACGATTCCGGGGCGCTGCGGCATCGGAATTGAAAATGAAACCGCGCTCCGCCTTCGCAACGCCTACCCGAATTTCATCGCAATCAAGGAAGCGGGCGGAAAAGTCGAAAAAGTTCGGGACATGTACGCAAAGGCGCAGGGAAAAATGAATATTTTAAGCGGCGACGACGGCCTTACCGTCGATTTTATGAAAAGCGGCGCAAAGGGCGTCGTAAGCGTCGCTTCAAACTTAATCCCCGCCCCGATGGTTGAGCTTGTAAACTTCTGCCTGAATTCAGAATGGGAAAAAGCGCAGGCTCTCCACGACAAGCTTCTGCCTCTTTTCAAGGATTTGTTCATAGAGCCCAATCCTGTCCCCGCAAAATACGCCTTGGCGAAAGCGGGAATGATAGCCTCTTCCGCAGTAAGGCTTCCGCTTTGCAGGATGTCCGACGAACACTGCATTAAACTCATGCAAACCTTAAACACTTTAAACCTCATATAAAAATGAAAATTCTTTTGAACGGATGCAAAGGCAGAATGGGCCAGGCAATCATCGCCGCCGCAAACGGCTCCGATTTGGACATAGCCTTTAAAACAGACATGGGCGATAACCCATCGCAATACATAAAAGACTGCGACGCAGCAATAGACTTTTCGTTCAGAGACGCAACCCCCGCATTGGCGAAACTCTGCGCCCAAAACGGAAAGCCCCTCGTAATAGGAACAACGGGGCATACGCAAGACCAGCGCAAGGAAATTTTGGAATGCGCAAAAGACATCGCTATAGTATGGGCGGGCAACTACTCAATCGGCGTAAATCTTCTGAACTATCTCACTAAAATCGCGGCTGAAATTCTGCCGAAAACCTATGACATCGAAATAGTGGAAATGCACCACAGGTTTAAGAAGGACGCCCCGAGCGGAACAGCCGAAAAGCTTTTGAAGATTGCCCAGTCGGCGCGCGGAATAAGCGACGACGAAGTGGCTTTCGGGCGCAAAGGGCTTGTCGGCGAACGCCCGCAAAACGAAATCGGCGTGCATTCTTTGCGCGGAGGCTCAGTTGTCGGCGACCATACGGTGATTTTTGCCGCGGACGGCGAAAGGGTTGAGCTTACACACAAGGCAGCAGACCGCAAAATTTTTGCGGAGGGAGTGCTGAAAGCCGTAAAGTGGGTAAAAGACAAGCCCGCCGGCCTTTACGGAATGGAAGACGTATTAAACCTCAAATAAAAAATTTCAACAAATGCAAAATCGCCTCTTGCGTTTTACGCATTTGGCGATTTATTTTTTATAAAACAAAGGAAAAATTTTATGATAGCAGGCATCAGAGGCAAACTCGCAAAATCCTCCCCGCTTTCGGCGATAATTGACGTAAACGGAATTTTTTACGAAATAAACATCCCCATTACAACCGCCGAACAGCTGGGCGGAATAAATTCCGAAGTATTTTTGCATACCCATGCAATCTACCGCGAAGACTCGCAGACGCTCTACGGTTTTGCGACAACTTCGGAGAGGAATTTTTTCAAGATGCTAGTTGAAAAAGTTTCCGGCATAGGCCCCAAAATCGCGCTCAACATAATGAGCAGAATGAGCGTCGAAACTTTAAGAAGCGCGATAGAAAGCGGAGATGTTGCCCTGCTTTCAAAATGCCAGGGAATCGGCAAAAAAACGGCGGAAAGGCTGATAGTTGAATTGCGCGGAGCTTTCGGGGCGATAGCCGCGCAGCCGCGCGGCGCAACGGCATCGGACGCCACGCCGCCGTCCGCAAAATTTTCCGACGCAGTCGCGGCTCTTGCCGCGCTCGGCTTCAAGCTTTCCGACGCCGACAAAGCCGTCCGCGCCGCCTCCTCCAAGCTTCCCGAAAACGCTTCTACGGAAGAAATCGTAAAAACAGCCCTGCGCTCGTAAGACAAATATGGACACCATCCCATTAGCCAGAAATTGGCGGCAAAACTACAACTCGCTTGAAATGGCGGTCTTACACCGCATAAGCATGGTCGTAGTGCACCGCACAAGCGTAAAGAAGCTCCTTGCCGACGTTCTTGAAATTCTAAACGGCGAAATGGGGCTTCTTAGGGGGACGGTGACATTAAGGCAGGGAGATTTGCTCGTCATAGAAGCCTCTCACGGAATGACGGAAGAGGAAACCAAGCGCGGAGTTTACCGTATGGGAGAAGGCGTTACAGGGCAGGTTGCCGCGCACGCGAAATCCAGAATAATCCCCGACATCCGCTCCTCAACCGAATTTTTAAACCGCACAAAAACAAGGGTCGCGGGGCAAAAAATCGCCTTTATATGCGTCCCCATAATTTACCAGGAGGGCGTTATCGGAACCCTTTCCATTGACCGCATAGTTTCGGAAACCACAAACCTGCGCCGCGACAACAGCCTTCTTGAAACAATAGCAAACATCATTGCCGACGCCGTTTCGGTTCTTTTTCTGCAAAACCGCGAGCGCGAACAGCTCCTCGAAGAAAACCGACGCCTGCGCCTCGAACTTTCCGACAAAAACTCCCGCGAAGGCGTAATCGGAAAATGCAACAGCATGCGCAAAGTGATAAATATGATTGCGCAAGTAGCCTCTTCGGATATGCCCGTTTTGATAAGGGGAGAAACTGGAACGGGCAAAAAATTTGTCGCAAACGCAATAGTGTCGGCGGGAGACAGAAAGCCCAAGGCGTTTGCAACCCTAAACTGCGTGGCGATGTCGGAAGCCTTGCAGGAAGCCGAGCTTTTCGGCGTCGAACAAAATTCCCCGTCAGCAAGAATGTCGAATAAAACGGGGCTATTGGAATCGGCGGGGGAAGGAACTATTTTTATAGACAAAATCGGCGACCTTTCCGCCGACGCCCAGCAAAAACTTCTGCGCTATCTGCAAGACGGCTCGTTTTACCGCATAAACGGCAAAACAAGGCTAAAAAGCAACGCCAGAATAATAGCATCCACAGGCAAAAACTTGGAGG
>JAGBWO010000037.1 GCA_017629765.1 Opitutales bacterium
AATGATATGAAATTTACCGTATTTGACATTGAAACAAAAGGCTTGCGCGACGAGGCTCTCGCGCTCGCCGAGCCTTTCAAGGCATACGAGCCGTTGCCGCCCTTTGACCCCAAAACAGTCAAGGTTGGCAACCTCAAAGACCCCGACAAGGTAGCCGCAAAAATTCGAGCGGAAGAGGAGGCATACCCCGAAAAAATCAAGCAACACAACGCTGAATATGAAAAGGCGCAGGCGGAGTACGAGGCTAAGATAATTTCAAAATCCGCACTGAACGCCTTGTGCGCGGAGGTCGTCGCCATCGGAATAAAAACCGATAAGCAAGAAAGCATACTGTCCGGCAACGAAGCGGACATTCTGCGCCAGTTTTGGGAATTGTACGGCACAACTTCTGAGCCTTTCGTGGGCTGGAACAGCAACGGATTTGACGTGCCGTTTTTGGTGCGCAGGAGCTGGAAGCGCGGAATCGTTGTACCGAACGTCTATCAGGGCAGATACCTTGACAAACGCTTCATTGACCTAATGGAAACCTTCGTATGCGGGGAATACGGATACAGGCTCAAGCTCGACGATGCCGCGAAATTCTTCGGCATTGAAGGCAAATATCAGGGCGACTGCACGGGCGCGGACTTCGCGATGATGTTTGAAAGCGACGACCCTGTCGCGAAAGCAAAGGCCATTGAATACCTGAAATGCGACCTGAGGGCGACATACGGCATCGCCGAAAAAATGCTCAAAGTGCCGCCCGCATCCTTGAAGAACGTCGGCTTGACGCTCAAAGAAGAAGAGGACTGGTAATGAGAAAGAAAGTGTACATTTCGGGGCCTATGTCGGGCATTGAGGGCTTCAATTTTGAAGCCTTCGACAAGGCCGCAAAATTCATTGAAAGCAGGGGGGACTTCGCCGTCAACCCTGCTATTCGCGGGCGGGAATGGGTAGCAAAGCACGGCAATAGGCCTCTAACCAAAGCCGAATACCGCATTATGATGAAAGAATGCAAGGCCGCACTTCGCGAGTGCGGCTCAATTTTCCTGCTCAAAGGCTGGGAAAATTCTAACGGCGCAAAAGAAGAACTATCGCTTGCAATTTTGCGAGACATGGAAGTGGAGATTGAAAAATGATTATTATCGGAATTGACCCCGGACTGAACGGCGGCATCGCAATTATAGGCGACATTGTGGAGGAGGGCATCGCTGCCGAGAAGTTTGAAACGATGGCGCAAATACAGGATATCCTCAATGAAATTTTAGAAGAGAAAGACCCAATCAACATAAAGGCCTTTGTGGAAGACCCTCCGGTGTTTTTCAAGGGCGCAGGCGGCGGGCTTGCCAGCCAAGCAAAACTTCACCGCAACTACGGCGAGTATCTGGGGATTTTAAAGGGACTTAGAATCCCATTTGAGACAGTAACGCCGCAGAAATGGCAGAAAGGCCTTCCCGGGCTTCAAAAATTGACAGGTAAAGACCGCAAGGCGGCTTTGTACAATTTGGCAAAGGAACGTTTTCCGCACGCAAAGACAACGCTAAAAACCTGCGACGCCATGCTCATCGCCGAATACGGAAAGAGAGTGACGCTATGAAAGGAAATACACCTTACGAAAGGATGATTGAAGGCTTTAAAGCTGTTTATGAAGGACGAATCCAATATTGCAGAGGAGCATTTGAAGTTGTCGGAAGGCCTCTTCAATTCCAAGTAATATTGAATAACGCCGCGCATGAAGCGGAGAAGAATTTAAAGGTAAGCGAGGCGATGAAGCCGCAGGCAATCCAGCAAGTGCAGGCGAACCAAGCCGAAATTGCGATGCTTAAAATGTGGGATGAATTACATCAACGAGGAATTGCATCAACGAGGAAAAGAACATGGCAAAGAAACTAAAACTAAGAATAGCAAAGTTTAATAAAATGCTCGTGGTTGAGCAGTTGGAATTAGAGGGAGAGTTTAAAGAAACTGACCACGTAAGAGTTCATGGCGATTTTGAACTTTTCGGTGGGTTTATTGATTTGCAAGAAAATATTGACGATAGAAGTGCCCACTGTCGTGAATTTGACAACAACGCCGAGCGCGACGAATACGCCGCAAAACTCGTCAAATGGATAACGGAAGAGCAGTTCGGTGGGGTGGGAAAGCTCGAAGTTGGCAAGCCTTGTTTAGTTAAAGATTATGAGTATGCAGAATGGGAAAAATGTATTTATGTGGGCAAGCTCTCGCAAAACATAAGAGATAGAGACGCATTGTTTTTGACGGAATCTGAGGTGAGTCGTACTCAATTTGTCTCGTGGAAATACGCCAAACATTTAAACTCTGCGCAACCAAAAATCGACGGTGAAATTTACACTTGGGAGGGCGAATGAATGAGCTACATTTATTTGCAGGAGCGGGAGGAGGTATACTCGGCGGACAGCTTCTCGGACATACCTGCGTATGTGCTGTCGAGATTGAACCTTACTGCCGAGAAGTCTTGTTGCAAAGACAGCGCGACGGAATGTTGCCCAAATTCCCAATCTGGGACGACGTTAAAACATTCGACGGAAGAGATTGGCGTGGGAAAATTGACGTTATATGCGGAGGCTTCCCCTGCCAAGACATTAGTTGCGCAGGCAAAGGTGCCGGGCTTGCGGGAGCGCGAAGCGGATTGTGGAGCGAGTTCGCCCGCATTATTGGCGAGGTACGACCCCGCTACGCGTTTGTGGAAAACTCGCCAATGCTCACAAGACGCGGGCTCGGGCGAGTGCTTGGAGATTTGGCCGAAATGGGGTACGATGCGGAATGGGCAGTGCTTTCTGCGGCCGACGTTGGAGCTCCGCACCTGCGCAAGCGCATCTGGATTTTGGCGCACGCCCGAATGTTCCAAGGGCGGGACAATCAGCAGGGAGGCTCTGAGCCGAATTGCAAATGGGAACTGGAAGAGACCGAGCGGGGCTGTAATGCAACTCCGTCTGCAAGACCAAGTGAGAGAGCCGCGACTATACCCGACACCGAATTGCTCAGGGCTGGACGGCGGGAGCAACTCGCGCAAGGCGAACAAGAAAAGGGGCATTCACCAGATGTTTTATTCAACGCCGACTTGCAGAACAAGCAAGAGGTCAAGAAGGTTTCAAAGTTCAAGTCCCAATATGGGAGAAGTAGAAGAAGCCGAATTGAGGAAGATGTACCCAACGCCGAAGTGCCAAGACAGCAGAGCTGCATTGACGGACAGGGGCAAGTGCAATCTTGGCGAGGTTGTACATGGTGGCGAACTGACCCCGCAGACGCGCGAGGCGCGTTTGAATCCCAACTGGGTCGAGTGGCTCATGGGGTGGCCAATCGGGTGGACAGACTTAAGGCCATCGGCAACGGACAAGTACCGCTTGTGGCAGCAACAGCATTTCAACTCTTAAAAGAAAGGCTGAACAATGAACGTTAACTTTACAGTATTTATCGACAAAATTTTATCGGGCGAAAAGCGACAGACAATTCGCAAGGCGGGCAAAAAGTGGGAAAATGTCAAGGTGGGCGACAAGCTGACGCTTTACACTGGGCTACGCACCAAGCAATGCCGAAAGCTTGGCGAAGCGGAAGTTGAAAGCATTGAGGATATCAAAATAGAGTCTCACAAACGAAATGAGGGCATTTGGGGGCGTGTGAAAATAAAAGGGAAATTTATTCCTGCGCATAAGATATTGGAACTTGCCGAAGCCGACGGCTTTACGTGGATAGACGATTTCCTTGAATTTTTCCATGACCATTATGGCGAAAATTTCACTGGCAAAATCATTAAGTGGAAGAATTTTAGAAAGGCTTAGAAATGTTGTGCTACAAAGATAAAATGTTTTGCAACAAGGGCGACAAAAATAGCGAGAAGTGCAGGCAGTGCGAAATGAGAAAAGAGAAAGGAAAAGAAAAATGAATAACGAATTTAGACGTGGGTGTTTAACACCTGAAATACAACAAGAAGCTAAAAGCTTTCTAGGCAGAGAAATAACAGTAAGGGAATTAAGGTTATTACCTTATATCGACTATTGTTTAAAGAATAGTTTTTGTTTTGATGATAGCAAAATAAACGATGAAGAACGTGTTATTTTGAAACAATGGGAAGAAAGTAATTACATAACGTATTCTTGGGTTGCAGGTATTAGTTCGACAAAAGAATTTTACGATTTTATGCAACGAATTTTGTGGCTCGGTTATGTAGAAAGGAAAAGACAATGAATAACGAAAAAAGACCAATTTTAATATGTAATGATGGATTGCGGAAATATCCGATTGTACCTAAGTGTACGGAGTTTGCACGTCGGCATCAGGACGGCACAGAGGAGACAATAGGTTTCTTTTTACCCAAAGAATATTTAGACGAGTATGTTGGCGAAGTTGAAAAGCTTATCGACGAATTATACGACAAAATCGACGAACTCAAAAAGGGAAACGGAGAACGCGGCAATGAATAACGAAGATTTAAAGCCCTGCCCGTTTTGCGGGGGTGAAGCGCATATTTTTGGACATACCAAGAGCTGGGGTATCCTATGTACAAAATGTTATGTTTCAACCCTACGTTATGAAACCGAAGCCGCCGCAATCGCCGCTTGGAACAGGCGCGTTTGTGTAAAGCAAAACGCCGAAACGCTTGACACAAAATCCGTAGCGTCTAATCAGCTAAACGCAAAACTCACCTACGCCGAAATTGAAAAAATGGTGAAGCCGTTGGAGTGGGAATTGCAATGTGAGGGGGGCGACTTTGTCGCAAAGGTCGGCAAGGTTTTGTTCAGGATTTCTTACTGGGACGCCGAGGAAAAGTATATCGTTTTCTGCGACTCAACTTTAATCCAAGGTGGTTTTGCCTTGCTTGATAAAGCTAAGCACGCCGCGCAGAAATGGCTTGTTGAATTAGTCGCCGCCGCACTCGGCGTGGAAAGGAGCGGGAAGTGAATAAGTTTTTACATATATTGCTGGGATTGTGTATTGTTTTGATTGTGGTTGTCAGTCTCTATATTACAACATTCAATGACCATTGCGTTGTTGCGACCGTTGTCGACAAGACTGTTAAAATTGAAAAGGACTTAAGCTACTATTTAATTTTTACCAGCTGCGGAGTTTTTAAAAACGCCGATGAGGTTTTGCGCTGGAAATTTAATTCCTCTGACTTTTACGCGAAAATAAGGGTTGGAGAAACTTACAGGTTTACGCTGATAGGTTGGCGAATCCCGTTCTTTTCCATGTATGAAAACATAATTAAGGCTGAAAGGGTTGAGAAGTGAGCAAATATGTTTTAATTCTATTAACAACATTGTTGTTCGGTTGCTTACCAGAAGAAAGAGATGTTGTCGCAACCGTATACAATATGGATGTTTACGAAAGGATAATAACCAAAGATAATCATACATATTATATGTATGTACTTGTTGGCAGACGGAAAGGCGGTCTTGCCGTAGTTCATTCGGAAGCTTGCCAATGTAAAAAAGAGAAAACAGAAAGGCGCAAATGCAGTTAAGACCGTACCAGCAACAGGCAATCGAAAACATTTATAAATCGTGGGAAGAATACAAGCGCACGCTGCTGGTGCTTCCCACCGGCTGCGGCAAAA
>JAGBWO010000038.1 GCA_017629765.1 Opitutales bacterium
GCCGCAGGACGAGGAAGGTCTTTGGCTTTACCAGCTTTTCACTTCCCCCAAAATTTGGGTTGACGCGGACGGCAAGTTCATAGTCGAGCCTCCCTTCCAGAAAGAAGTCATCAAGAAGCTTTTCGGCTTCAAGTATGGCGAGCTTAAAAACGACGCTTATCCCATAAAATGGAAGGGCTATTTTGTTTCGGGAGACGGCTCGAAGATTGTGCAGCTTTTCGACGAATCTCAAAACCAGTCAATGATAGGCAAGTTAAACGAGGAAATCAAAGTTCGCAAGGCGGGCTCGGTGACAGGCGAAACTGTCGGCTCCGGCATAACCGTCAAGAGCTTTGAAGAAATCCGCCAAAAGGAGGATTCGGGTTTGATTCGCAAGGTCACAAAAGTTGTTTTGTTTGATAAAAATATCGGAAAAGAAATTGTGATATTTTCAAACAAGCCGACGTTTCTCGAAGAAAGCCGCACGATTTCTCTTCTTCCGGACAAGGGCTCGGACGGCGTCTGGCTTGTCAGAAAAGTTGGCGACAAATTCGAGGCCAACGGCGCGGTTTACACCGTGAAGGAGCTCGATTTTGAAAATGAAGTCGTTGTCGTGGAAAAAGTCCCCAATGAAAAGGGCGCGCCAACACAGCTTATGAAAATGTCAAAAAGCGGAGGCAACGAACTTTTGAAGCAATAAAATAAAAATAAAATTTTTTGAAAAAAAAGCTTTAATTTTTTTTTTATATCGTCTATAAATAAATTTAACATTTCAAATTAACGTATATATGAAAAACAAAATATCCCATAAAAAAGTTGCATTTGCGACGGCACTAGTGGCGTCCATGGCTTATGCTTGCTCCGCATTCGCTCAGGGGGCGGGTGACAATCAAGAACAAAAACTCCAACTCATGATTGCGGCAGTTGACGCCCGTGATAAGGGTGATTTGGAAATATCAAAGAAGAACCTTGAAGGTTTGCTGAAGATATCGCCGGATGACAAGAGAGTTCAGAAGCTGTTGTCGGAAGTAAATGCGGAGATTGAAGCGGCTGCAAAGGCAAAGGCTGCTGCGGAAGCCGCCGCAAAAGCGGAAGCGGAAGCTAAAGCCAAGGCTGAAGCAGAAGCAAAAGCTGCCGCCGAAAAGGCGATAGCAGACGCGAAGGCTGCAGAGGAAGCCAAGGCGGCGGAAGAGGCAAAGATAGCGGAAGCCAAGGCGGCGGAAGAAAAAGCGGCCGCTGAAAAGGCTGCGGCGGAACAGGCAAAGTTGGACGAAGTCCAGGCGGCCATGGAAGCCGAACAGCGCAAGCAGGCTCTCACAATCGGCAGCGTATTTGAAATGATTGAAGAAGCGTACGATCAGGCGGATAACGGCCGTTTTGACGACGCATTGGTAATTTTGGCGGAAGGCGAAAGCAAGCTTCCCGAAGTCGCAAACGCAGACGGCGCCCGCCAGCAAATTAAAGAAGCGCGCGCAGACATCGCGAAATCCCGCGCAAAACTTGCTTTGAAAAACCGCAAGGTAAACGAAGCAAAGAAATATGCGCAGGAATTTGCAAAATATACGGACAGCGTTGAAGAAGGCGAAGATTTCATCGCGGAAGTTGAAGAAATTTCGCAAAATCCGTATGCCCGCTCGTTGGAAGAAATCAGCCCCGATTACAATGCGCGTCAAAAGCGTGTATCGTTGCTCTTGGCTGACGCTCGCGCGCAGTATTTGTTCGGCGACTATCAGGGCGCGGCTTCCACATACCGCACGGTAGTTGCGATTGATGCTGACAATATCGAAGCAAAAGCATACCTCACTTTGATTGCAAAGAAGCTTTCCAATAGCGTTGGCAAGCTCACATACCAGCAAACTCGCGCGGAACTCTTGGACGAAGTTGCAAAAACATGGCAGCGTCCCGCAATGTTCCAGGTTACAAGCAATAATTCGGATCAGGGCGAACAGGTTGTTCCGCTCAAGGCGAAACTCTCCCAAATTATAATTCCCGAAGTAAGCTTCCCTGAACCCGGCGTTTCTTTGACGGACGCGTTGAACACACTCTCCGAACTTTCCATCATCAATGACAAGGATGCAAAGGGCGCGAAGGGCGTAAACATTGTTGCTCGCGATGTTTCCGACACAAAGAACGTAAGCTTGACTGTTAGAAACCTCACCCTCGAACAAATCTTGTCTTTCGTGACAAAGCAGGTTAACTGCCAGTACGATATCGAAGACGGCGCGGTTGTTGTTCGCAAAGCTGCAAATGCGGAAGCCTACGAAACATTCGACTTCCCGATTCCCGCGGCTGCTGTTACCCGTATGGTCGGCTTGCAAGGCGCTTCGGGCGGCGGCGATTCTTCGGATCCGTTTGCATCCGGCGATGAATCAAGCGACGGCGGCGACGACACTGAAAAAGTGGGGCAGAAGATTAGAATCTTCCTCGAAAAGGCGGGTGTTGAATTTGGTCCCGGCGCAAGCTTGGCATACGACGGCACGAAATTGTGGGTAACCAACTCAACAAGAAATGTTGAAAAGGTACGTCGCATTCTCGCACGCTACAATGAAACATTGCAGGTCGAAATTGAAGCACGCTTCATGGAAGTAAACCAGGGCGCGTTGAAAGAAATCGGCTTTAACTGGGATGTTTACAATCAGAATGGGAACACTCTCTTTAGTACGGCTAATGCTAGAACTTCGCTGAATAATCGTACGTTGGCGACAGCATTCTCTCCTGCACAGGAAACCCAGAATATCAATATTTCTTATAGCAATGGAGTGCAAGATCCGAATCCGATTCCTCAGATTCCGCCGGCATTGCCCTCAACAATTAATTTGGCGACAGACGCTTCAAATACTGTAAGCACTGTTTTGGGCATCATTAACGGCTATAACATTGATTTGGTTGTAAACGCAATCGAACAAAATACGGGCAGCGACTTGCTCTGCTCTCCGAAGGTAACTGTTCGTTCCGGC
>JAGBWO010000039.1 GCA_017629765.1 Opitutales bacterium
ATACGTCGCGCTTTCGGGAGACGCGGCTATATTCGCCGCAATTCTTTTAAAGCGGAACCCGTTTGAGTTTGCGCGGATATTCTTCGCGGCATGCGCGGGATTTTACTCGTATTTATACTTTTGCCAAGACATGGGGCAGGCGGCGGCGCTAAACGCCATCTACTGGCTTTCGGCAACCCCTCTTACAATCAGAATGAAAACAAAAATCACGATTTTCACCCTGATTCTTTCCGAATGCTTTTATGTCGCGCTAATTCGCACGATAATAGAAAGGCTCTAAAAATGGAAAATAAAAACCAAGAAAAAAAGAAGCTTACATTATCGCAAAAAATTTCCAGGGCCGCCGAATTTTTCACATTCGGAATCTGGTCCTCCGACATTCACGAGATGTCGAAATTCAAGGCGTTGGTATATGCCCTGATGAGGGTTGTTTCAACCACGGTTTCGGGAATGCTAAAAAACAAAATTCCCGTCCAGGCGGCGTCGCTTTCCTACACTACTTTGCTCGCGCTCGGGCCTCTCGTTGCCGTCGTCATCATATTTTCGGGAATGGTGTTTAAGGAAAAGGGCGACAGGTTTGTGTACGACAAAATAGTTGACGCAATGGTATTTGTAATGCCGGCGGTAAACGAAGTCGTGGAAACTCCGCCGCCCCACATACAAGAAAGCTTAAACTCCGCGAAGCAAAAGCAGGAGGAAAACGCGGTTTCCGAAACGCAGATAAACCCCGAAATACGCGCGCTCATAGCAAAAATTTCAAAAAGCAGCACTTCGCTCGGCATAATGGGCACTCTTACGGTCGTGTTTACATGCCTGCTTTTGTGCGTCAATATGGAGTCGGCATTCAACACTGTCTGGGGAGTGCACAAAGGCAGAGGCTGGCTTATGAGGTTTACGTTTTACTGGATGCTCATAACCTTCGGTGTTGTTTTGGGGTTGTCGGGAATGACTTTCCTTACAGGGTCGCAACTCGGCGAAATTTTCAAGAACATACCCATAATTTCAGAATATGCCGGCTGGGGCACGAAGCTTGCGGGAATGGGCGCGCTGGTCGCGGCTCTTGCGCTGTTTTACAAGTGCATGCCAAACACCTACGTCAAGGCGGTGCCTTCCTTAATAGGCGCATTCATTGTGACATGCCTCTTGCTTGCAAACAACAAACTGTCGTTTTTATACATCGGCAAAGTCGTGGAGCAGCAGAATTTTTACGGATACCTCGCAATCATACCTGTTGCGATGTTCAGCCTGTACATATTCTGGCTCTTTATACTTACAGGGGCGCAAATAACCTATGCGATACAAAACATCGATATGCTCTCAAGCGCGGAAAGCTGGAAGCGCACCGGAAGCCAGGTCAAGAGAATGCTCGCCCTCGCCACATTTTCGGAAATCGCAAAGGCGTTTTACAAAGAGGAAACCGCGCCGAATTTAAAGAGCCTCTGCTCCACGCTCGATATCCCTAAAATCGTGGCAAGCGCGTGCATAATGGTGCTTGTGGAAAAGGATTTGGTCTGCGAAATAGAAGACGAAAACGGAGAGCCGCGCTTCAAGCCCGCATACGCCCCCGACAGCATAACGCTTGCGAGGTTTTTCCAAATTCTCGGTGAAAACGCGGGAGACAGCATCGTCTCTTCCGACATCGCAAAACGCAGCCGCGCCGCATCTTTTGCAACCGAAGCCTTTGCAAGCCTTGCAAAAAGCGAAAACATGCAGAAAACAATCAAAGACTTAGTAGTTTAAAATGGATATTTTTGAACTTCGCAACGAATACAAAAAGGGCTCTCTCGACAGGGACGATTTAAGCGAAAATCCGTTCGCGCAATTTAAAAAATGGTTTGACGAGGCAATGCAGTGCAAGCTCGAAGAGCCGAACGCAATGGATGTCGCCACCGTAAATGAAAACGGCGAGCCGGACATCCGCACCGTGCTTCTTAAATCTTGGGACGAAAAGGGGTTTGTGTTTTTCACGAACTACGAATCCTCAAAGGCGCGCGACATCGCAAAAAACAGCAGCGTTGCAATCCATTTCCTTTGGCTCGGGCTCGAGCGCCAGTTGAAAATTTTGGGAAGAGCCGAAAAGATAAGCGCGCTTGAATCCCTGCGCTATTTTGTCTCGCGCCCCTCCGACAGCAGGCTCGGGGCATGGGTCTCGCGCCAAAGCAAAGTGATAACCTCGCGCTCTATTCTCGAAATGAAATTTGACGAGATGAAGCGCAAGTTCGCAAACGGGAAAATCCCCCTGCCCGACTTTTGGGGCGGATACAGGGTCGTTCCTCACACATTTGAATTTTGGCAGGGAAGACCGAGCAGGCTGCACGACCGCTTCCGATACAAACAAACAGGGAATGGCTGGCAAATAGACCGGCTTTCTCCGTAGCAAAAAAAGCCCCGTTTTTCGGGGCTTTTTTTTGCGCAAAGAGTTTTAAAAGCTTTACAAAGCCGACATTCCGCGCTCTCCCGTGCGGATGCGCACAACGTCGTCAACGGGCATTACAAAGATTTTGCCGTCTCCTATTTTGCCGGTCTTTGCGGACTTCATTATGGCGTCCACAACCTTGTCCGCCAAATCGGAAGGAACGCAAATGTCCAAAACAAGCTTCGGAAGAAGCTCGCTTGTGTATTCGCTGCCCCTGTAAATTTCGGAATGCCCCTTCTGGCGCCCGAAGCCCTTTACTTCGGTGACGGTCATTCCTTCCACTCCGATTTCCGCAAGCCCCGCTTTTACCTCTTCAAGCTTAAAAGGCTTTATTATCGCTTTTATCATTTTCATAATTCGACTATTTTTTTATTATAACGATTCAAGTGCAAGCTTTTTAAACGCGAAAATCCGTCATTGCTTCAAAAACACCGCGTACTTGTTCCCGCCGTCCTCAAAAATCCTGTTTTCCGCCCCGTAGGCGAGCTTCAAATTTTCAGAAGTAAGCACGTCGCCCGGCTTTCCAAACGCGAATATTTGCCCGCATTTTAAAAGAGCGATTTTATCCGCATACTGGCTCGCCAAATTCACATCGTGCAAAATCGCGAGAACAGACGTTTTTGCGGCCGCGAATTTTTTTGCCGCCGACATGGCGCAGTGCGAATTTTTGGGGTCGAGGTTTGAATTAGGCTCGTCGAGCATCAAAAGAGTGTCCCTTCTGCCGCATCCCCCTATCTGGCAAAGCGCCCTCGCAAGCTCGACCCTGCGCCGTTCTCCGCCTGAAAGTCTTGTAAAAATCCTGCCTTCAAAACCGCCCATTCCGACTTCCGAAAGCGCGGTTTTTGCAATATTTACGTCCTCTTTCGACGCGAAAAACCCGCCATGCGCATACCTGCCAAGCAGGACAAAATCGAGAACCGAGCTGTCAAAATTAAACTCTCCGTCCTGCATGAGGGCAGACCTTGTTTTTGCAAGCTCAGACGGAGAATAGCCGCCCAAAGGTCGCCCCCCTATTCTTACAATCCCGCCTTCGGGTTTTTCCAAGCCGCAAATTATTTTAAACAAAGTGCTTTTCCCCGCGCCGTTGGCGCCCAAAACCGCGACAAACTCGCCCTCTCCGACGCAAAAGTTGACGTCCTTTAAAACGAAGCCCGACCCGTACGAAAACGATAAATTTTCCACTTCAAGCATTGCCGCCTCCCCTTCTTAACAAATACAAGAAAAACGGCGCGCCCAAAAGCGCGGTCACAACCCCAATCGGAACAGAATCAAGCGGCGAAACCAGCCTCGAAACGATGTCGGAAAAGACGACAAGGCACGCTCCGGAAACTGCCGATAAAGGAAGAAGCGAACGGTTGTCGGGGCTTGTAAGCATCCTGCAAATATGCGGAACTACAAGACCCACAAAGCCTATGATTCCGCAAACCATAACCGCGCAGGCAGTCATAACGGCGGCGGCGCAAATTGAAATCCGCTGAACGGACTTGACGTTTGCCCCCGACAAATACGCGTGGTCGGAGCCAAGCATAACCATGTTAAGCCCGCGCGAATTAAAAAAGAGAGCAAACCAACACAAAATGCCCATAAAAGACGCGCCCGCAAGCTCCCTCCAAGAGCAGTTTTCAAGCGAACCGAGCGTCCAAAAAATAAACCCCTTCACGCCCGCCTCGCGGACACTGTACATAAGAAACCCGACAAGCGCGCCGCAAAACGCATTTATCGCAATGCCCGCAAGAAGCATTGAAAAAGCCGAAAGCCTGCCGTTTATCCTGCCGAGACGCCAAATCGCAAACGCGGCAAAAAGCCCGAAAACCAACGCAGAAATTTGAATGGGAAACGCGCCCCCGCCGAAATTTATGGCAAGAGCCGCGCCAAGAGCGGCGCCGGAGCTTACTCCCGTAATCGAAGGGTCGGCAAGCGGATTTCTAAACAAAGCCTGCATGGCAACCCCCGCGCTCGCAAGCATCGCGCCGCAAAATACGCCCGCGACAAGGCGCGGGAGGCGGATATCGAATATTATCGCCCTTAAAGTTTCGTCAACGCCTTTCCCAAAGAGCGCGGAAAGGATGTCGGCATAAGAAATTTCCCTTAAGCCCACGCCAAGCGAAACCGCGCTTAAAAAAGCCAACAACGCGCAAGAGAGAATGAAAAAAATCCAAAACCTGCGCACGCTTAAAAGCTTTCTACCTAAACGTCTTGCGCGGCGCGAAACCGGCTTTGGGAATAGACGGGCGCGCGGCAGGTTCGCTTGAGCGCATTCTGTAAACAATGCGCGCCTTTTCGATGTCTTGCGGAGTCATCTCCATTTTTACCCTGTCGCCGACGGTGAGCTTTATGAAGTTCTTGCGCAATTTTCCCGAAATGTGCGCAAGCACCATATGCCCGTTGGGCAGTTCGACACGAAACATTGTGCCGGGAAGCACCGACACCACTTTACCTTCTACTTCTACGCAGTCTGACATTTAAAATATATTGATATTTTTCCTATAATTCTTTCTATTTGTGCTTGTTATATCCAAATAGTCAAGATTTTTCAGAAAATAAGATGAAAGACAAGCCTTTCCCCGAATGCCCGTTTGAACCGCTCCGCCATTCTTTTTTTAGCAAAGACGACGAATTTTTCATGAAACTTGCCTACAATCAGGCGCTGAAAGCATGGAATATCGGCGAAGTTCCGGTGGGAGCCGTTATAGAATACGGCGGCGAAGTCGTAGCCCAGGCGCACAATATGGTTGAGACACTGCAAGACCCGACGGCGCACGCCGAAATTCTGGCAATTACGCAGGCCGCAAAAAACATCGGAGACTGGCGGCTGAACGGCTCCACTTTGTACGTAACAAAAGAGCCCTGCCCCATGTGTTCGGGAGCGTGCGTCATGAGCCGCATAAGCCGCGTGGTTTTCGGCGCGCCCGACCCGAAAATGGGATTTTTGGGCGGAGCCGCAAAAATTCACGAAACATCGGGGCTTAACCACAGGGTGGTTGTTGCCGATTTAGTTTTAAAAGACGAATGTGTGGAACTGATAAAAACCTACTTCGCCTTAAAACGCAAAATATCAAAACCCGAAACCGAAAAGGAACAAGACGATGAATTATCGTGCTAAAAAAACAATCTCAACAATCGCCTTATTTATCGCAACGCTTCCGATTCTGCTCGGGACGGAAAAAGGCAACAAAATGAAATACGAACTAAAACCTCTCCCCTACTCTTACGAAGCGCTCGAACCTTACATCGACGCCGAAACAGTAAAGCTGCACCACGACAAGCACCAGGCGGCATACGTCGCCAAGCTTAACGCCGCGCTCGAATCCGCCCCCGAATTCGAAGCGCCCCAATGCATGCGCAAGCTCCTGTCCAACCTAAGCGACGTTCCCGAAAAAATCCGAAACGCAGTGAGAAACAACGGCGGCGGGGCGTTCAACCATGTATTTTACTGGGAGGGGCTTTCACCCGACAAATCGGAACCCTGCGCGGAGTTTAAGGAAGCAATCGAAAGGGATTTCGGCTCGGTTGAAAAATTCAAGGAAGAAATGACAAACGCCGCCGTCAACCGGTTCGGAAGCGGATGGGCGTGGCTTGTCCTCACAAAAGAAGGAAGGCTCAAAGTTGTCTCGACCCCGAACCAAGACTGCCCGATAATGGGCGAAATCGCCAACACCTGCGGCTCTGTCCCGATTTTCTGCATAGACGTGTGGGAGCATGCCTACTATTTGAAATACAAAAACCTGCGCCCCGAATATGTGAAAAACATTTGGAACATCGTAAACTGGCAGGAACTCTGCAAAAGATACAAAGAGGCTCTAAAAAAGTAAAATCCGCCTTTCATAAAAAACGCAAAAACCGGCAATCCAATGCCGGTTTTTTGTTGAAAATTCCGAAACTTTGCGCGTTTAAAAATCTTTTATAAAACTTGACAGAAAAGCCGCATATTTTTAATTTTATAAATGAAAGAGAAAAAATTCGGCTTATTTAACTTTTTAGATTTATGAAAATGAAAAATTACTCCAAAGAAATCATAGCCCTGTCATTGATTCCCCTGTCGGCAATGGCGACAACCTACACAGGGCAGACTCTTACAAACAAGACAATATCCGTCACCCCAACGATGTCGGATATTTACAAAAACTGCAACATTACTTCTACAAATTCCGCTACCGGCTTTATTTCATACAAGGGCGGCGCCGCCGCAGGCAACAGCGCAAGCTTGACGTTCGACGCCACAACGCTAAAGCCTGCGTCCGTAAACAAGTCGTATCCCTTCATCAATCTGCCGGCAACTAATTTCAATTCATCGTCGGTTGAAATTTCTTTCATAAACGGCACTACCGCGTCTTACGGAAAAATAACGGCCTCCACAGGTTACATATCGTCAACGGCGGCTCCGATTACAATCGGCAAAGGAACAGCCGCAACCGCCAAACCTGCCGAAATAACTTTGAATATTGAAAGCGGCTCGACAATTCAGGCGGGCGCATTCATTTTGGGAAATTCCGACGACAAAAATCCCCACCGCGAATATACGCTCAATATGCAAGGGGCAAGCGGCAAAACGAGCTCTCTCGAACTTTACACTTTTGCGATGTACCACGGAGCGACAGACCCTGCCCCGTATCCGAACTTCCAATCCGACAGCATAGTGAATATGTTCGGATATTCCACAATCAAGACGGGCTCTACTTTCATTATCTCCGGCTCAAAAGACGCGGTGGAAGGCAACGCCTCAATATTTGCAACCGGAAAATACAACAAGCTCGACATTAAAAGCAATCTGCAAATCGGCACCCAGTCCGGAAAAAGCGGCGGCACCGCTTCAATCGAAATGGAAGGCGACAACAACAGCATTTTGGTAAACGGCAACCTTTTCGCTTTGGGCGGCTCGTCGCAAGATGGAGGCGAAAACTTTGTATATGTCGAAGGCAATAACAATGAAATTTACTCGAAGGCAAACATTCAGGTAGGCTATTCCAACAGCAGATCGAACGGCTCCAACGAATTAATACTTGACGGCGACAACAACAAACTCGAATCTGGCACCTCTTTCTACGTCGGCTACGGTTCCAACCAAAGCGGCGGTAAAAATTCCGCATCCATAACGGGTGAAAATATCAGCTTCCGCGTCGGCGGCATTGCGACAAGTGGCGACAGACGTATTTTGGTCGGATTTGGCTCCAACCAAAGCGGCGGCACAAACACGCTTGAAGTCATAGGCACATCCACTGACCAAAATGCCGAAGGCAAAAAAGGTCTTAGGATGAATTCCATACGAATTGGCAACACAAGCGCAACCGGCGGCACAAACATTGCTCTTTTCATGGGAACGGAAGATACCCCCGCTCTCGACTATTCAAACGCGAACATTTACGAAAAATCAATGCTTTTAAACTTCTTTACAAACGATTCCATCGTAATTTACGGTTCGCAAAAAGAAGGTTCAACCGTTCACAACGAACTGCGCTTTGAAAACAATGTCGGCGCATTCTCCAACGGGGATGCCGGCAGCGGCGCGAACATCAATACTTTCATCGCTTCCGACGGCGGCATAAAAGGCGGCACAGCAAAATTTGTTTTGGCAAACACAACCGACAATGCAAACTGCGGCAACATGATGAGAATATGGGGTCTTTAC
>JAGBWO010000040.1 GCA_017629765.1 Opitutales bacterium
CGACTCTCACCGGAATGCTCGCCCGAAAAATAGTGGATTCCGTTTTGGGAATATGGTAAAAAATTCATTAGTTCTGGCTCCGTCAATACTTGCGGCAGACTGCGCCGCCCTTGGAGACGCCGTGGGAAAAATCAAAAGCGCGGGCCTCAAATGGGTTCATTTCGACGTAATGGATGCGCACTTTGTGCCGAACTTGTCGTTCGGTCCCCAATTTTTAAAGAGACTGCGCGAACTTTACCCCGATATGTTTTTCGACGTCCACCTGATGATGGACAATCCGCATCTTTATATAGACGCCTTTGCCTCAGCGGGAGCAAGCCTCATAAACGTGCATTTGGAGCCCGATTTTCCGCTTGCCGAAACGCTGCGCGAAATCCATCTGAAAGGACTGAAAGTCGGCATTACAATCAAGCCCAAAACGAGCGTGTTTGAACTTGCCCCATATCTGCCGTTTGTCGATTTGGCAATGCTCATGACGGTAGAACCCGGCTTTGGCGGACAAACGATTGTGGAAAACGCCTACGAAAGAATATCTCAATTAAAAAAATTGCGTGAAGAAATGAAGCTTGGTTTCCGCATAGAAATCGACGGCGGCGTAACCGCCCAAAACATTGCAGATTGCATCAAGGCGGGCGCGGACACCATAGTTGCGGGAACGGCATTTTTTAAACATACAGACGAATTGCTCGCCGCAATATCTGCCGAAAATAAATAAAAATTTTGCTTAAAAATCTCCGCTCCGAAACGAATCGGAGTTTTTTTGCGCCGTTTTTTTCGCCCTGTTTTTCCGCAAAACAAAACAAAATTTCAAAACCGCAAGTATATAAGGCAAAAGCAGTAAAAAAATTATTGACTTGCGCAAAACTCGGAATATAAAAAATATTATTATGAAAAAATACATACCTATAATCTCAACAGCCTTGCTGTTTGCCTCGGCAAGCGTTGCAACCGCAGCAACCGCATCATATACATTCTCCGATTCTACAGGTAACGAATACGTTAATGTTTGGGATGCTTTGAAGGAAGATCCAACCGAATACGGTTCTTTTACAGGCAACAATGCATTTAAGGTTTATTGTAACGCAATCAACATCAACGCAGGTAATCTTGCCGTAAATTTGGATATTACAAATTTTGGTGAAGGCTACCCCTTGGGTTGGTGCGAAAATGCGGCTTTTATTGGTAGCAATTTCAACATTCGCTTAAATAACGGCAATAGCACAAAAATGGGGGGCTTTAGCGTTAAAAATGGAGCAACACTAACAGTATCAGGCGAAGCAAACTTAAACTCTAATGGAGAGCTTAAAATGAATGAAAATAGTGCTGGTACAGTCATAGTAAAAGAAAGCTCTACATTCTATAACGCTAACACAAAGCTGGGTTCTGCAACTGCTACAACACTACAAAAAATTACAATTGAAGGCTCTAACAATACTGTAACTTTCAGAAACTTCCAACTCGTTGGTGGTGTAGATACATCGGTTGAAAATGTAACAGGTGGTTTGGTTGAATTTGTTGCAGATGCAGATGGTCTTACAACGGTTAGCGTAATAGGTGGCAACCAGTCGTTCTCCGGCTCTATTGCGGTTGACTTTACAAATCTTTTGTGGGACGAATCTTGGGGCGAAGAAAAAACATTCACACTTTTCAGCCTTCAAGAGAATATGTCAGACTTTGGAAACTGGATTTTAAATAGCGACTTACAAATCATAAAGGGTGCAACAGATGCAACATTCGACTTTGATGCAAAACACCTCTATGTTACAGTTGCAAAAGATGCGTTATCAATTCCAGAACCATCGACATATGCGGCAATCTTTGGCGCAATCGCCATTGCATTTGCGGCATACAGAAGAAGAAAGTAGTTATTTTTTCATAAAACAAAAAACTCCGAAGGCAAATTTCGGAGTTTTTTTATGCCCTATTCTTTCGGCAGAATTTTAAAGCTTGCGAACTGTGTTTTTGCGCCGCTATCACCTGTAAATATAATCCCCATCCAGCCGAAAGTTTTTGACGGATTTTCAGAATTTATACTTATGCTTGTATTTACAAGTTTCCTGCCGTTTGAGTTTGAAATATTTAAAGCGTGAATAAAGCAGGCATAGTCTCCATTTACCTCCAAGAACATTTCAACATCAAGCCATTCGCCTATCGGAAGTTTGGCATTGGTAGGCATAAATACGGCATTTTTAATTTGAAATTTTGCCCCGCAGTTTAATACCCCCTCGTTTTCGCGCAGTTCAAAGATAAAATCGCTGCCTTCGGAAAGCCTCATCTTAAATGAAATCTTGACAGTTTGCGGCTTTGTGAAATTGCATCTGTAAAAGAAATAAGGCATCCAGCTCGGCGTTGTTTTTTCGTCTGAAACCTCCAAAATCCGCCCAAATTCGGCGTCGCTTAAAACGCGCGCCCTTTCCCCGATGAAATCCATTTTCAGCATCGGCTTTTCATTCAGAACTTCGCGCGAAAAATCGTCGTCGACATAATGCGCAAAATTCGCGCTTTTAGCCCTACGCGCGACTTTCGGGAAGTCGTAGTTTTTCAAAATTCCCTCCGCGATTTTGCGCATAAGCCCCTGCACGCCCGCCCTTGATGTTTCCAATTTTTCAAAGCCGATTTTTTGAACCGCGCCGCCGTTTTTTATCCTGCCGGCAATGACGTCCGAAACGCAAAACTCCCCGACAAATGAATTTTTGTCCTGCCCCGACTTTTGCCACGCGTCAAAATCCATTCCGCCGAAATTAAGTGGAAAACCGCGACGCCAATAAACGTTAAAATCAAATCCGGCGTCTTCGCTCTTTGGAGGATTTCCCCTGAAAAGCGGCGATTTTTCTCCAAACAAAACCAGATTTTTTCTGAACAAAAAAGAATTTTTGTTGTGCCTGCCAAGCCCGACCTGAAAGTCTTTGGAATCGGCAAACAAATTGTTTTCAACCGTACAGTTTGAACCGTAGTGCATAAAATATCCGCCCTCCTGCGCGCGGATTACAAAATTTTTGCGCACAGAAAACCCAGAAGAGCCTTCGTCGTTGTAAATCCCCCAGCCGCCGTAGTTGTGGCAAGTTATGTCGGAAATGACATTGCCGACAATCTCAGAGCCTTCGGAAGGGCCGAGAGTATAAATGCCGCCCAAGTCGCTCATTTCGCCGAAAGACAAATGGCGGATTCTGTTGAAGTTTATCTTGTTGTTCTGCGTATGCGTCGGCGCGCCTCCCCAAGTCCAGCCTACAGAAATACCCGTGTAGTAGCCGTCGAAAATTTCGTTGTTTGATATTTTGCACGAATTTACATCGAAAGCCAAAATGCCTATGCCGGACTTGCATTCGCGCCCGTAGTTGAAAATCAAATTATTCGCAACCTCAATGCGCCCGCTCGTAAGCCCGTCAAGTTCGGGATTTTCGCTTGGAGAGGCTTTTTGCAAAACGCCCAAACGAACGCCGCCCGCGCCCAAGTCGTGCATAATGCAGTTTCGGATTTTTGAATTCCAGACAGATTTTCCGAACTCGACCGCATAGCCTCCCGCGCGCCTGAATATGCAAAAATTAAACTCTATGTTTTCGGCGTTTTCAAATTTTACAAGAGACGGAAGCGAAGTCGCTCCCTGCGCCGAAGTATGCCAAGCCCCGTTTTCAAGAGCCTTTACGCCTCCGCATTCAAAGCTTACGTTCTCAAACTTCACGTTTTTAAGCTTGCTTTCCGCACTATCGCCGCGCCCGACCAAAAGAGTTTCAAGCGCGGGATAAAAAGCGTCGAAAATCTCCGATTTTGTCTTGTAAAAAACTTCTTTTGAAGCCGCGTCGAAATAATACTCGCCCTCTTCGTCCAAGCCTGCGCGGGTGTTTAAAATCTTGTAGCGCGGATTTTTATCGTAAATGAAAAACGGGCGGCACGAGGCGGGAGAAAGAAATTTCAGCAAGACGCTTTCCCCATCCAATCCTTCCTGAGACAAACTTTCAATTTTCAGCCACAAGTGTATCCAAGACATATAAGCGTCAACCCGCGCGTTTTCAAGCTCCGATTCGGGCAGATTTAAAAGCGGCAAAACATCGTTTTTATCTGCAATGAATTCAGACGAGCTTCCGCCGCGCTCCCTGCTTGGAACTTTCTCTTTTATGAAGAAATAATCCCCGTTAGGAATTTCCGAAAGCCTCGCCCTGCAAGAATTTACATATAAAGAAGAAACGTCCCCGCCCGCCTTTGCCCTCCAAATTCCGTTGCCGGCATTCCGCCAATTTTTGATTTTCCTTGCGGAGCTTATCACAGTCTTTCCCGAAGGGTCGCCCAAAACAGTCAAGCCGCAATGCTTGTTTGAAAGAACCAGCGGCTCTTCCAAAAAGTACGTTCGGGGTTCAAGCTTCAGCGTTTTGTCTTTTGAAAGGGCGGCATTGTCAAACGCTTCCTGCAAGCTTGGCTTGGCGAAAACCGAAACGCCAAAAAATGCAAATATTAAAAACAAAACAAATTTCGCCATATACGCATATCCTCCAATGATATTTTCAATTTCCCGAAGATATTTTCAACATAAAACGCGCGATAAAAAAAGCTTGCAATTGACGCGGCAAAATGCGAAATTTTCATACTTTATAAAAAGCGTCAGATTCAAGCAGGTCCTTTTTCTTGCAAGAATCCGCAGTTTATACCGAAAAGAATTTCGGGATTTCAGCGGCATTTTCGGCGCGGAGCTGGAAATGCGGGCGGCTCAAAAAACCGCCCCCAAAACTGTGAAATACAGAAAGAAATAAAAATGGCAGACAAAGTAATAGACAAAGAAAGCATCATCAAGGAATACCGCCTTGACGAAAAAGACACAGGGTCTTGCGAAGTTCAAGTTGCGCTTCTTTCGGCAAGAATCGCGCACCTCACTGACCACCTCGCATCCCATAAAAAGGACTTCCACTCGCGCAGAGGCCTCATTGCAATGACTTCGAAGCGCAGAAAGCTCCTCGATTACTTGAAAAAGAACGACCTTGAACGCTACAACTCGCTCATCGTCCGTTTGGGCTTGCGCCGATAAATAAATCGCGATAAAGCCGTACTTTTGGTGCGGCTTTTTCTGTATGCGCAAACGTCTGTTGCGGCAATCCGCAATAAAAACAAGGAGAGTTCGGGTTCGGCGAAAATAAAATTTCCCGCCCCGCTTTCTTTTTTAAACTAAAATTTAGCGATGGTTCAGACGTCCGACCCGTCAGTCGCATTTTGAAAGAGAATAAATAATGAAACAAAAATACAGCGTAGAGGTAAAAGACCTCGATATGACAATATCAACGGGAACAATCGCAAAACAGGCGAACGGTTCCGTAACAATCAGCGTTGGCGAAACAACGCTATTTGTATCCGCAGTTGCGGCAAACAGTGTAAAGCCGGGGCAAGACTTCTTCCCCCTTACGGTTGACTACCGCGAAAATTACTCGGCGGCGGGCAGATTTCCGGGCGGATATTTCAAAAGAGAAGGCAGGCCCTCCGAAAAAGAAATTTTAACTTCCCGCCTTTGCGACAGACCTTTGCGTCCGTTGTTCCCGAAGGGCTTTATGAACGAAGTCTAAGTAATCGGGCAGGTTTTGTCGGCAGACATGATTAACGACCCCGACATTTTGATGGTAAACGGCGCGTCGGCTGCCATGCTTATTTCCGACATTCCCTGGAACGGCCCCGTCGGCTGCATACGACTTGGCGAAATCGACGGAGAATTCGTGGTAAACCCGACGCACGAACAGATGGAAGAATCAGTCCTCGACCTCATCTACGTCGGCAACGAAAAAGAAATGATGATGATTGAAGGCTCGGCGGAGCAGTATCCCGACGAAAGATTCATTGAAGCTTTGGAATTCGCCCACAAGCAAATCCAGAAAATCATCGAAGCCCAAAGGGAACTCGCAAAAATCTGCGGAAAGCAAAAGCGCGAATTCGAGCTTCACACCGTAAAGCCCGAAATTTTGGAAATGTGCCGCGAATACGTCGGCGGACGCCTCTTGGAAGCGGTCTTCCAAGACAACAAGCTGAAACGCCAAGGCGACGTTGACGCCCTCATGGCGGAAACTGCGGAATTCGTAAAAGGCAAAGTCGGCGAAGAGGAATTTGACGAGAACCAAATCAAAATGGCGTTTGAAGAACTCCAAGAAGTCGTTTACCGCGACAATATTTTGGACGCAGGCAAACGCTGCGACGGCCGCGAAGTAAAACAGCTCCGCCAGCTCGGCGCAATGGTCGGCGTATTGCCAAGAGTCCACGGCAGCGCAATATTCTCGCGCGGCGAAACTCAGGCTCTTGTAACAACCACGCTCGGCACAACGCGCGATGTTCAGGAACTCGACGGCTTGACAGGCGGCACAAAGCAAAAGTCGTTCATCCTCCACTACAACTTCCCGCCCTATTCCGTCGGCGAAACAGGCCGCTTCGGCACTCCCGGCAGGCGCGAAATCGGACACGGCAATTTGGCTGAACGCTCGCTTTTGCCCGTTCTTCCTTCGGTTGACGAATTCCCGTACGCAATCCGCCTCGTTTCCGACATTATGGAATCAAACGGCTCCACTTCAATGGCATCGGTCTGCGGCGGCTGCCTGAGCTTGATGGACGCGGGCGTTCCGATAGAAACGCCCGTTGCGGGCATATCCTGCGGCTTGGTAACGCGTTTTGACGAAAACGGAAACCTTTTAAAGCACATCGTTTTGACCGATATTATCGGCGCGGAAGACCACTTCGGCGATATGGACTTCAAAATTTGCGGCACGAAAAACGGCATAACAGGCTTCCAGCTCGACCTCAAAATCAAGGGCTTGCCCTTTGACATCGCAAAGGAAGCAATACGCCAAAACAAGGAAGCGCGCACAAAGATTTTGGGCGTAATGGCGGAAGCTTTGGCAGAAC
>JAGBWO010000041.1 GCA_017629765.1 Opitutales bacterium
GGAGTACAAAATGGTTGCGGGTTCTGTCGTCTTCTTCAAGGACGGCGCGGCAATCAAGAAGGGCGATTTGCTCTGCCAGTGGGACCCGCACAATATTCCGATTCTTTCCGAAGTCGGCGGCTTCGTCAAGTTTGTCGATATGATTGCGGGTGTAACCGTAAAGAGCGATATCGACCCCTCCACAGGGCGTCACTCCACAACCGTTATCGACCATAAGGAAGACTTGAACCCGACAATCGAAGTTTACGCGAACAAGGACGACAAGACTCCGATAAAGACTTACGCAATCCCGACGGGTGCGCAGGTTTCGGTTGTTGACGGAAGCCCGATTAAGCAGGGCGCATTCCTTGCAAAAACTCCGCGTTCCGCCGCGAAAACTCACGATATTACAGGCGGTTTGCCGCGTGTTGCAGAGCTGTTTGAAGCCCGCAAGCCGCGCGAATCTGCTGAAATGTCGAAGATTGACGGTATCGTAAAGATGGGTCCGACGCGCCGCGGCAAGAAGCTTGTGAAGGTTGTCCCGAAAGACGTTTGGGAAAAGGACAAAAATTCGGACGAAGGCGCGGAAGAACATCTCATTCCGCACGGAAAGCATATTTCCGTCCACCCCGAAGACGAAGTTCGCAAGGGGCAGCCGATTACCGAAGGCAGCACCGACCCGAACGAATTGCTCGAAATTATGGGCAAGGATGCGGTTCAGGAATATCTCATTTCCGAAATTCAGAAGGTTTACCGCTCTCAGGGTGTTACGATTAACGACAAGCACATTGAAGTTATCGTATCGAGAATGCTCCGCAAGGTGCGCGTAACCAATCCCGGCGACACCGACTACTTCTGGGGCCAGCAGGTTGACAAGTTCGACTTTATGGAAGAAAACCGCAGAATTGAGGAAGCCGGCGGTATGCCTGCCGAAGGCGAACCGATTTTGCTCGGTATCACCAAGGCGAGCTTGGAAACGGAATCCTTCATCTCGGCGGCGTCCTTCCAAGAAACAACGAGAGTTCTCACCGAAGCCGCAACTTTGGGCAAGGTCGACAACCTCGAAGGCTTCAAGGAAAATGTCATCATGGGCAATCTTATTCCGGCGGGAACGGGCCTTATGCCTTACAGAAAATTAAAGGTAAGGTCGGACGTTCTTGAAGACGAGGTTGACTATGTTGTTTCGGAAGAAAGCGTCGAAGGCGCGCAATCCGAAGAATAGCAAAAATTTAAAGGTTTTGGCTTTCGGAATTTATGAAAATTTTTCCGAAAGCCGAAAATTTTATTAAAAACACAAAAAAAACTTGCCAAAGGGGCGGCAAACGATAATTTCCCCTACTTTTACATTAAAGACTAAAAATATGCCTACAATTAATCAATTAGTCCACAGACCTCGAGTTAAGGTCTATACAAAGACAAAGGCGCCGGCTTTGAAAGCGAACCCTTTCAGGCGCGGCGTTTGCGTGCAGGTTATGACCCGTACGCCTAAAAAGCCGAATTCGGCAATCAGAAAGGTTGCAAAGGTTCGCTTGACAAGCGGTTACGAAGTTATCGCATACATTCCTGACGAAGGCCACTCCTTGCAGGAACACAGTGTTGTGATGGTTCGCGGCGGCCGTGTAAAAGACTTGCCGGGCGTTCGCTACCACATTGTCAGAGGCGCACTTGACTGCGTTGGTGTCGAAAAGCGTCGCCGCAGCCGTTCAAAGTACGGCGTAAAGCGTCCGAAGGCTGCAAAGAAATAACATTTTACAGGAGAAAAAGTAAATGTCACGCAGACACAGAGCAGTAAAAAGAGAACGCACTCCCGATACGCGCTACAAGAGCGCACTCGTAAGCCACCTTATCAACATGGTAATGGAACGCGGCAAAAAATCGGTTGCGGAACGCATTGTATATACAGCCATTGAACGCGTAAGCGAAAAGCTCGAAAAGGGAGACCCCATCGACCTTTTGTTGGGCGCGCTTGAAAACATCCGCCCGAAGCTCGAAGTTAAGAGCCGCCGCGTCGGGGGCGCAACCTATCAGGTTCCTGTTGAAGTTTCTTTTGAACGCCAGCAGACTTTGGCTTTCCGTTGGCTTATCGCATCGGCTAAGGCTCGCAAGGGCATCCCTATGGCGGAAGCAATGGCGGCTGAAATAGTCGACGCTTACAACAACACGGGTTCGGTTGTTAAAAAGCGCGAAGACGTTCATAAAATGGCGCAGTCCAACAAGGCTTTTGCGCACTTGCGTTGGTGATTTCTTTAAGAACGGAGAGCAATTAAATGGCAGCATTATCTGACAAAAACTCCCCAAATAGGGAAAGACCACTCGAGTACACGAGAAACATTGGTATTTCGGCGCACATCGACGCCGGCAAAACCACATGTTCCGAACGTATTTTGTTTTATAGCGGCTTGGTTCATAAAATCGGCGAAGTTCACGAAGGCACGGCTGTTACCGACTGGATGGAGCAGGAACGCGAGCGCGGCATAACGATTACTTCCTCGGCAGTTTCGTGCCACTGGAAAAATAAGGTTGGTTTGTTCGCAGGCATCGATCACCAAATTAACCTTATCGACACTCCGGGACACGTTGACTTTACGGCGGAAGTTGAACGTTCGCTCCGTGTTTTGGACGGCGCAATCGCGGCGTTCTGCTCGGTTGCCGGCGTTCAGCCGCAGTCTGAAACCGTATGGCGCCAGATGAACAAGTATTCCGTTCCCCGCTTGGCGTTCATCAACAAGATGGACAGAACCGGCGCGGACTTCTATGGAGCGGTAAACGACATCAAGGAAAAGCTAAACGGCAATCCTCATCCCCTTTATTTGCCAATCGGCGCGGAAGCTAATTTCAAGGGTCTTATAGACTTGATTGAAATGGTCGCATACGTTTACGACGAAAACGACCCGCAGGGCATGAAGTACGATACGGTGGAAATCCCCGCCGAATACAAGGAAAAAGCGTTGGAATACCGCCATGCGCTCATCGAAGCCATTGCGGACTTTGACGATGAAATCATGGAAAAGTTCCTTGACGGGCAGGAAGATTTCTCCGACGACGAAATCCGCCGCGGCGTCCGCAAGGCTACAATGACCCGCCAGTTCGTGGGCGTCATCCCCGGTTCCGCTTTGAAGAACAAGGGCGTGCAGATGCTTTTGAACGCTGTTGTCGATTATCTCCCAAGCCCGATTGACGTTCCGCCGATTAAGGCTTATGCGGAAGAAGACGACGAAACTCCGTCATTGGAAATCGTCGCAGACGACAACGCTCCCACAACGGCTTTGGCTTTCAAACTTTGGGCTGACCCGTTCATCGGCAAGCTCGTATTCATCCGCGTTTACAGCGGCTGCGTAAAGAAGGGCATGACATTCTACAATCCGCGCACCCGCAAAACTGAACGTATTTCGCGTTTGGTTATGTTCCAGGCGGACCAGCGCAAGGATATTGAAGAAGCTTATTCGGGTTCAATATGCGGTCTCATCGGCTGTAAGGAACTCATCACGGGCGATACAATGTGCGAAAGGGAACATGAAGTTCGTTTGGAACCTCCGACATTCCCCGATCCTGTTATCGCGATGAGCATCGAGCCTAATTCAAAGGCGGACCAGGAAAAACTTTCAATCGCATTGCAGCGTTTGGCGGAAGAAGACCCGACGTTTGTCGTATCTTCCGATGCTGAAACGGGTCAGACTCTTATCGCGGGCATGGGAGAACTCCACCTCGATATCATTAAGGACCGTTTGCTTCGCGAATTCAAGGTTGACGCAAGCGTGGGCAAGCCGCAGATTGCGTATCGCGAAACCATTTTGGGTTCTGCGGACGGCGTCGGCAAATTTGTCCGCCAATCGGGCGGTCGCGGTCAGTACGGCCATGCCGAAATTAAGATTGAGCCGAATGAAAAGGGCAAGGGCTACGAATTCTTCAACGAAATCGTTGGCGGCGTAATTCCAAAAGAATACATCAAGCCGACAGAAGAAGGCATCAAAGAAGCTATGCTTAAC
>JAGBWO010000042.1 GCA_017629765.1 Opitutales bacterium
TGATAATGGCTAAAACCGACAGGGCGTATTACAGCCTTGTAAAAATGTTTTCCGAGCGCGATATGGAGAAAACCTATGTCGCGCTTGTCTGCGGGGTTCCGTCGGTTCGCACGGGGTCTATACAAAAGGCGATAGCGCGTCATCCCGACTTCCGCACCAAGATGTGCGTTTGCGACGACATGTCGGGAAGGGACGCCCATACCGACTGGGAAATGCTCGAAAGCTTCGGAAGCGACGCCGCTCTTTTAAAGTGCAGAATTCACACGGGCAGGACGCACCAGATTCGCGTCCATCTCTCATCTATTGGATTTCCGATTTTGGGAGATTACACTTATAATTTTCAAAAAAACAAAATGAAGAAAATCGAGCCTCCGCAAAGAGTGATGCTTCACGCATATTCTCTTAAAATGGCTCATCCTGTAAATCCCGAAAAGCAGATTGAAATTTCTGCGAAACCTCCGAGCGATTTTCTGAATCTGATAAGCGTTTTGAGGGAAACCGCCAACCTTTAAAAAATCTAAAAATATGGAAAACAAAACTCATATCGAAACTATTGCCGTACAGGCGGGCTACGAGCCGAAGAACGGAGAGCCGCGCGTTTTGCCGATTTGCCAAAGCACGACTTTTAAGTACACCACTTGCGAAGAGCTTGCAAAACTTTTCGACCTCGACGAAAGCGGCTACTTTTACACCCGCTTGGGAAACCCCACTATCGACGCTCTTGAACGCAAGTTTGCGGCTCTTGAAGGCGGCATCGGCGCGATCGCGTTTTCGAGCGGGCAGGCGGCTTCTACGGCTCTTATTTTCAACCTGTGCAATGCTGGCGACCACATCGTGAGCGCGTCGACAATTTACGGCGGAACTTACAACTTGTTTGCGCATACGGTTAAAAAGCTCGGGGTCGAAGTTTCTTTTGTCGACCCAAAGGCAAGCTCCGATGAAATACGCTCAAAGGTGCGCCCGAACACGAAGTTTATTTTCGGCGAAACTTTGTCGAATCCGAGCGTGAAAGTTTTGGATTTTGAAAAGTTTGCGAAAGTGGCAAGGGAATTTGGCATTCCGTTTGCAGTCGACAACACCTTCCCGACGCCCGCGCTTTGCAGGCCTTTTGACTTCGGCGCGAATTTGGTTATACACAGCCTTTCAAAGTATGCCGACGGACATGCCTCTGCAATGGGCGGAATTATCGTCGACAAGGGCGACTTTGACTACAATAACCCGAAATTTCCCGATTTTTGCACTCCCGACGAAAGCTATCACGGAATGGTTTACGCAAAAAAATTCGGCAAATTTGCGTTTTTGGTCAAGGCCCGCACCCACATAATGCGCGATACGGGCGCGATTTTGTCGCCGCAAAACGCGTTCCTGATAAATATGAATTTGGAGACGCTGCCTCTTCGTATGGAACGCCACAGCTCCAACGCGTTGAAGCTTGCCGAGTTTTTGGAAACCCACCCGAAAGTTTCCTGGGTCGAGTATCCTGGGCTTAAATCCTCCCCCGAAAAGCCTTATGCCGACAAATACTTGAAGGCTTGCAGCGGCGTTTTGACTTTCGGTCCGAAAGGCGGGGCGCATGCCGCCGAAAAGTTTATGAACTCCTTGAAGCTTGCGGCCCAAGTCATCCACGTTGCGGACTCGCGCACGAGCGTTTTGCATCCCGCAAGCACAACCCACCGCCAGCTTTCGGAAGAGGCGCAGCGCGAAACGGGAATTCTTCCGGAATTAATCAGGGTGAGCGTCGGCATAGAGCATATAGACGATATTATTGCAGATTTTAAGCAGGCGTTGGAAAAATAAATTTGCCGAAACTGCGGGATTTTAAGCCCGCAGTTTTTTTTGTGAAGGTTTTGAATCGGTTTTTTTTTGACAAACCTTCTGCGCAGGTTCAATATATTTTTTAATAGCAAATAGACTATGGTATCCGGAAAATTTTTAAATTCTTTCAAGTGGTTCCGCAAGGATCTAACAAACATTAAAGATTTAGAGCTTTGGGAAATAGAAGAGATTATGGCTCTTGCCAAAGTTTTTAAGGAAAGCATTGTAAACAAGCTCGGCAAGCTTCCGTACCAGCGCGGGAAAACCATAGTGAATTTGTTTTTGGAGCCGAGCACGCGCACCCGCAACGCATTTGAAATGTCGGCTTATCGCCTCGGCGCGGATGTTTTGTCTGTAAATTCGTCGGCGTCTTCCATTACAAAGGGCGAGACATTGAAGGATACGGCAAAAAATCTTGAAGCTATAACGGCGGATATGATTATCATACGCCATTCCGCCGCGGGGGCCGCGAAATATCTTGCAGAACGCCTGCAAATTCCCGTAATCAACGCGGGGGACGGAGCCCATGCGCATCCGACGCAGGCTTTGCTCGATACCTTTACCCTGCGCGAAAAATTCGGCGGCGATTTAAAGGGCAAAAAAGTTACTATTTTGGGCGACATTCTTTTTAGCAGGGTTGCGCGCTCAAACATATGCTGCCTCGAAAAACAGGGAGTGGATGTTGTTTTGTCGGGTCCTTCAACGCTTGTGCCGCGGGAATTTGAAAAGATGGGCGTAAAAGTGTGCCACGATTTGAAGGAAGCCGTGAAGGACGCCGACGCCGTAATGCTTTTAAGAATTCAGCACGAGCGTCAGAGCGCAAACTACTTTCCGTCGATATCGGAGTACGCCAATGTCTTCGGGCTTAACAGGCTGCGCGAGGAATATCTTAAAAAAGACGCAATAATAATGCATCCCGGACCGATAAACAGGGGCGTTGAAGTTGACACCTATCTTGCGGATTCTCCGCGTTCGGTAATTTTAAGCCAAGTGACAAACGGCGTTGCCGTCAGAATGGCGGTAATTCATCTTTGTTTGAGCGCGGCGTCGAAAATCAAATAGAAAGCGGCTTTTTATGAAAAATTTTACAGTCAAAAACGCCAGAGTGGTAGACCCCGCAAACAACATCGATAAGATTGCGGATGTGTATGTTTCAAACGGAAAGTTCGTTTCGCAATCTCCCGACGGGGCCGTGGTAATTGACGCAAACGGAATGCTTTTAATGCCCGGCATCGTCGATATTCATGCTCATTTGCGCGAGCCCGGGCAAACTTCAAAGGAAACCATAAAGACCGGAACGAGCGCGGCGGCGGCAGGCGGAATTACAAGCGTTGTCGCAATGCCCAACACAGTTCCCGCTGTCGATAATCCCGCAACCGTAAAGCTCATAGACGAGCTGATAAAGCAGAATGCGGTTGTAAAAGTTTACCAGACGGGATGCATTACCGAGGGCAGGGCAGGGCAGAAGCTCGCCCCGATAGGCTCTTTGAAAAAAGCGGGGGTTGTCGCTATTACCGACGACGGAGGCTGCGTTCAAAACAGCGAGCTTATGCGGAACGCATTGCAATACGCCGATATGTTCGGGCTTTTGGTTATGGACCATTGCCAGGAGGCGACTTTGACAGCAAAGGGGCAGGTCCACGAGGGAGAATGGTCTTGCAAGCTCGGTCTTGCGGGCTGGCCGTCTGCGGGAGAGGATTTGATTGTTTCAAGGGATGTGATACTTTCTCATTACACCGGGGCAAGGGTTCATTTGCAGCATCTTTCAAGCGGATATTCCGTCGACATAGTCCGCAGGGCGAAAGCTCGCGGAATAAAGGTTTCGGCTGAAGCCACTCCGCACCATATCGCCTTGACTGACGCCGCTTGCGACGGTTTCGACACCAACGCGAAAATGAATCCGCCGCTTCGCGCGGAAAGCGACAGGCTTTCCATCATAAAGGGCCTTTGCGACGGAACAATCGACGTTATAGCAACCGACCACGCGCCGCATTCGGTAAATGACAAGGATAAGGAATTCGACTATGCGGCGTTCGGGATAATCGGCTTTGAAACGTCTTTTAGCGTGTGCTATGAAGCTTTGGTAAAAAGCGGGGCAATGCCGCTTGAAAAGCTTGTGGCTCTTATGACGTGCAATCCCGCAAGGCTTTTGGATTTGGATGCCGGCACATTGTCTTGCGGCGCATCCGCGGACTTTGTCCTGATAGATTTGGACGCGGAATATGTTTACGGCAAAACGTTCTCGCGCTCTTCCAACTCTCCGTGGTTTGGCAAGAAGCTTTGCGCAAAAGTAATGCAGACTTTCGTAGACGGACGCAGGGTATATTCGGCGGAAAACGGCATTGAAGTTTAAGAGTCTTATGGTCTCGTTTTTTTTGCTTGTTCCCGTTCTGCTTTTTCTTGCCTGGATTGTCTTCGGTTTTGAAATTCTTTCAAGGCTTTGCAAAAAATTAAAAAATCCCGAAAGGGAAGTCGGCTTTAATATGACGCTTGCCGACTTCTTTTTAATATCATTTTTGATTTCCATGTCGGTTTTGTTCGGTTCGTCGATTGGAAACAGAGTGGCGGAAGTCCTTACCGAAAACGAGTCGGAGCAGGTTTTCATAAGCATGGGGGTATTGCACTTCATTGTAGTGGGGGCGGTTTTTTTGTTCTTAAAAAAGAGCGATTCAAAGCCAAGGCTTTTTTGGGAAAAATCTGCGGGCTTTCTTAAAATCGCGCTTGGAAGCGCGGGATATTTTTTCGGTCTTTTTTCCTTAATTGCGCTTGTTTCTCTGTTTTGGAATGTCGCTCTTACACTGTTGGGCGTCGAAATCGAGCCTCAGGAAGTTGTGGAGTATTTCAGGGATGTAGATGGCGGCATGAAGTTTTTTGCGCTGTTTTCGGTGGTTTTGCTTGCTCCCCTTTCAGAGGAATTGGTTTTTAGAGGGGTGATGTACGGGGGCTTGAAAAAGAAAATAGGCGCGGGTTTTGCCGCGCTTATTGTAAGCGTTTTGTTTGCCGCCATACATTTCAGCCTGCCCGCATTTATGCCGATATTCTTTTTAAGTCTGCTGTTGATTGCCGTTTACGAGTATTATGGGGATTTGCGCGCTTCGATGGTCGTGCATTCTTTGTTTAATTCAATGACGTCGTTTTTAATGCTGGCGGAGGAGCACTTAATAGATGTCTGAATGTTTTGCTCGTGAATTTTCAAAATCGGTTGGCTCGCTTTCGGAGAAGGAGCTAATAAGGAGGTTTTGCGGCGCATTGAAGCCATGTATGCCTCCGCCTCCCGAAGGAGCTGGCGACGATTGCGCGGTTTTGCCGAAAGGCAGCTTCCCCCAAAAAAATATTTTGTCAACGAGCGACGCGGTGATTTTGGGGCGGCATTTTTTGCCTGAAACTTCGGCTTTTGATGCGGGAAGAAAACTGCTTAATCGAAACGCAAGCGACATTGCCTCTATGGGCGGCGTCCCCGTTTATGCCATGACTTCTTCAATAATATCGCCGAAAATTTCGATAGAGTGGCTTGAAGATTTTGCGAGAGGGCTGAAATTCGCCGCTCAAAAAATCGGCGTTAAATTTGTCGGAGGAGATGTGGCTGGAGGGGACGGCGGATTTTTTTCAATGCATCTTACGCTTTTGGGAACTGTCGGGCATCCTATTTTGCGGAGCGGCGCCAAGCGCGGCGACAGAATTTTCGTTACCGGTTCGCTCGGGGCGAGTTTTGAAAGCGGGCGGCATTTGACTTTCGAGCCGCGCATAAAGGAGGGGTTGTTTTTGGCAAAGTGCGGGAATGTCTCGGCTTGCTCTGATTTAAGCGACGGGCTTGCAAGCGACATTTTCGACATATTGCCCGACGGAGAAAGCGCGGAGATTTTTGCGGATAAAGTCCCCATATTTGATTTCAGCGGCAACTGTCTTAAAAAATCTTTGTGCGACGGCGAGGACTACGAGCTGCTTTTTACCCTTTCTAATATGTCCGATTTAGAGGCGGACGCTTTTATCCGCAATTTCAAAGCGGCTACTTCGACTGAAATTTCCGAAATCGGCAGAATAGTTCCGTCGGCGGGCGAAAAATCCAATCTGTATTTGGTTGACGCTTTTGGCGTGAAAACCGAATTCAAAAATACGGGTTTTAGCCATTTTTAAAGTATTTGCAAAAAAAGCGCGCCGGATTTTTTCCGGCGCGCTTTTTTGAAGGTTGTTAAATCTATCGCCTTAACTGAATGTCGTCGAATATAAAGCGTTTTATTTGATTTTTCTTTAAAGCTGTTTTTAAAGATTCAATCATCGCATTGCGCAGTTTAAGCTGGAACTCAAAGTCCCCTCTTAAAATCGGATTTATTTCGGCAACGTCTATTTTGCGGATATCTTTTCCCATCAAATTTGAGGTTTCAGATATCATATTTTTTACGTTTTTATTGAGGGAGTTTTCGTCTTGGCGCTGTTCCTTGAATATTTTCAGATACTTTTCGGTGATGTCGCCAAAAATTTCAATGCTTGCAAGATCGTTTAAATTGTTTGCGATAAAGAAGGCGAGGAATGACTTGTTGTTGTCGGAAATCTTCTTTAGCAATGCGGCGTCTTCGGCAAATTTTGCATTGTCGATTTTCTGCCATCCGGAAATTTCGTCTATTCTTGAAACGCCAATGTTTGATTTTCTGTTTTGGGAGACCCTTTCAAAGTCCCTTGCCTGCGCTTTGTTTGACAAATCGGGAATAAGCGATTCTGCATTCTCTTTTACGCTTATGCCCAAAATTTGCGGATTTCCGTTTTCGTCAAACTTGAACAGACCCGCGCCCTGAGTCATTCCGCGCGGCAGCCTTCCGCTCAAATTTAAAGAGTTTTGTTTTAGCGACAATATTTGGTTGCGCCTTAAAGAGAAGGAATTGTCCTGAATTACGAATATGTACGCGGGCTTTTGAATTTCGTTTTTCAATTGTTCGGTGCTTGCCATTGGAATTGCTTTCATTCCGTCGGGAAGCTTTTTTAGGATTGCGACGGCGTAGGGGGAATCCTTGCCAATCAAAATGTCGGAATATGCCGCGGGTTCGTCTAAGTTGTTTACAATGGAAACCCCGTTTGCGTCGTACAATGCGGACGGGAAGATGACTACCGGCTTGCCTTTGATTTCGGTGATAATGCCGATGCCGTCTCCGTTTTCGCCCCTGACAAACATTTGGGAATTCATCAAAGTTTCCTGATAGTTGTTTTGCATTTGCGACTGGGAAGTTTCAGCCTTTCCCTGCCTTCGGCTTGCAGACGGTTTGTTTTCGGCGTTTGATGCCAAAACTTCGTATTGGGTAAATACGTTTAAGATGTTTTCAAGATAGGCTTTTTGCTTTGCGAAATCGCCGGGGAACTTTTTGTTTGCCGCAGCTTTCAAGCCGTAAAACAGCTCGTCGTCAACCAATGAATTCCTTGGCAGGGAATCTATTTCAATCATCATTTGGGACTGCTCTTCAAACTGCTTTGCCGCTTTTTTGAAGTCTTCGGGGTTTGACTTCAAAACGTCGGCTTTCATCTTGTTAAAAAGCGCGGCGTTTTCGCCAAAAACATTCTTGTAGGCGTCTATCGTCATAAGACCTTCCGACATGTCCTGTATAAACTTGGCTTTCGAGGTGAAGTCGAGGTCGAATTTCTTTTCGGCAAGCGGAAGAATGTGCTTGTTAAAGATTTCCTCATTGCCTGCGGGAGCGGCAAGCATCGGGAGAAGCGCATAGTTTTCATTTTGCTCGTTAAGCCATTTGTCTTGGGCTTTTGCGTTATTGGGGAATAGTTTCTCTGCCTTGTCATTAAGCTTCAACGCCAATTCTGCGGGCATTTCCTGCTGGGCGAAAAGCGTGGTAAGTGAAAGGAGAACTGCGGTGGGAATAAGAATTGATCTAAACATTAAAGTTTATGAAAAACAGTTTTTTTTATCCTGTCAATTTTATTTGTTTTCATTTTGGAATTTTGGGCGGCGGCTAATTTTGCTTGCGTAAATCGGTTTTATTTTAATGATGAAATCCAGATGAATTTTATAGGCAAAATATTGACATTGGGCGGACTCTTGAAATTCGGCCGCAAAAAGAAATCAAAGGCCGGGCGCAAAACTCGTTTTTCAAGCGAAAGGCGCGGCGTGAAGCAGCCTAAAAAATCGAAAGTGGACGATTCTTTTGAAAGAAGGCGCGGCGGCCGCAGGCAGGGCGGGGCCCGCAAAAAAAACGAAGGCGCGGCGGCCTGCGAAAAACCGGCGCGCGCTCCGAAAGAAGTTCCGCAGATTGAAAACTTGCAGTCGCTTAAAGACGACGTAAAAAAATTCTCCGACTTGGGGCTTGGCGACAGGACTCTTGCCGCAATCCGAAAAATGGGATTTTCGGAGCCGACTGAAATCCAGACGCGCGCAATTCCGGTTGCGCTTTCCGGGCGCGACATTATAGGCA
>JAGBWO010000043.1 GCA_017629765.1 Opitutales bacterium
AGTCGCAAACGAAAACGGAAAACCCCGAAAACGTCGTAAGCCCCCCGCAAAACCCCGATGTAATGGCGGTTTTAATGTTTTTGTCTTTTATGCAAACATTTGCGAATCCGAAAACAAGCGAGCCTGAAATGTTTATCGGCAATATTAAAAAGCTCGGGGCGGATTCAAGGCACAGAAAGCGGATTGTGGCTCCCAGCGCGCCTCCAAGCGACGCAAATATGGCGGGGTTCAATTTGGGCATCTTAAATGATTTCCGAATTTCCCCATGCTATTAGAGAACCCGACAAAATCCAAAAACTGATTATTACCGACGGGCTTAAAAACGGCGTTGAAACAAACGAAAGAGCAGTAAGGACCGCGATTGGGGCGAGCATTATCGCCTGCGACTTGCTTACGCCGAATTTTGCGAAGATGTAGACAAATAGAAATATCGGCATTGCGGCAATCATGGCAATGCCCAAAAATCCGTATTCCAAAGACGCCTTTATGAAGTCGGACGACGCCTTGTCGTGAGCAATGTTTTTTATGTCGTCGCCCTGCTTTATAGACATTACGTTTTGGAAGCTTCCGCCCCCCCAGCCGAAGACGGGTTTTTCAGCAGCCGCCGAAGCAGCGTCCGCGTCTAAATTTTTAAGCTCCGCTCTTTCGGGCGCATTTTGAAAATCCATTGCGGGTTTTGCGGACAAAACGCAAAAGAGAAGAGAAATCGCGGCGATTATGGTATAAATTATTGCGGGAGTGGAGGCTTTCAGCATTGCGCTAAACGAATTGTCGACGATGCGCCTGTTGTGCCTTCTCAAATTCGATTTTGTGGGAAAAACGTCAATGGTGTAAACTACAAAAATGAAAGCCGCAGTCGCGTATATAAAAGGCTTGAAAAACGCGCTTGAAGTGTACAGAGACACTGCAAAAAGAAATATTGAGCCTATCATAATAAAAAATCTGAGGCTTCCGAAAAGATTTTGAAGGCTGAAGCGCTGGAAAGTGTAAATGCCCGTGGCAAGAAGCGCGCTTGCCCAAATGTAGGCGTAGAACGAAAAATCCGCCTTGTCGGCGAAAGTGAAGAATGCAAAATCTGTGTAAATTCTTTTCACTGCGGGAACGTCGAGGGCGTACAGCGCGTCCAAGACAAGCCCGATAACGGAAAACAAGACAACGCCCGCCGAGCAGCACATAAGCATTGTCTTTATGACGAAGCGCGATTTTGTTATTATGAAAATAGAGAATGCGGCAAGGCAGGAGGAAAGAACTATTATGCTGTCTGAAACCGCGTCGAAAAACGATGTCGCCGCGCTTGCGAGCAGCTTTGCGGAGTTTTCGTCAAGCAGGCGCAGAGCCTCTATTTGCTCAAAGTTTGTGTAGGCGAGCGACGGGGTGAAAAATCTGGCGATTGCCATTGCGGAGGCTGCCATGACGGGGAGAACGCATATTATGTATTTTATCCGCGAATAGTCGGGCGCGTCAATCCAGTTTAAGGGGTATGTGAACACGTTTATCGGGGCGATGATGCCAAGCGAAAATATAAGGCTAAGCGCGAATGCGCCGCTGCCTCCAAAAAATATTGCGGGCAGAAGCGATATCGCCGCTATGTTTAAAATAAGTATGCGTTCGTTTATGTAGCGCGTTGATTTTAATATTACGTCTTCGTCGAGCATGGCCTAAAAACAAATTGATTTTGCGATGTCGTCCGCAATTTTGCCGGAGAGCAGTTTTTTTACGATTTCAAGAGAAAATTGAACTGCCGTTCCCGCGCCCCTCGAAGTTATCGCGTTTTTGCTTGAAACAACGTTTTTGCCTTTTTCAAGATGTTCCGAAAGCTCCGCTTCCTTTGAAGTGTGGCAGGCGCAGGTTTTTCCAACGAGTGCGCCGGCGTTTTTCAGCACGACGGGCGCCGCGCAGATGGCGGCTACGGTTTTGTTTGCGGCGTCGTGCCTTTTTATGAAATCGAGCAGATTTTTATTCATTGAGACTTTCATCGTGCCGGGGCCTCCCGATATGATTACGGCGTCGAAAGTTTCGTTTTCTATTTCCGAAAACAATTTGTCGGCAACGAGCTTTATGCCGCTTCTTCCGGTTGTGGCAAGCGCGCCGCCCATCGTCGCCACGCATACGCCGATTTCCGCCCGCCTTAAAATATCGATTGGCGCCGTCGCCTCGATTTCCTCAAAATTTTCAAAAATAATTACAGCTGCGCTTTTCATGGTGCAAAAACTCCTATTTGATTTTGGTTTTTACGCTTACATTCATAGTGTTTTCCGCGTTCGGGTCGAGCGTATTTGCAAAATTTTTTATGCCGCCAAAAAAGGCTTTGGGCGCGGAATAGGGAATATCGTAGTGTCCCGCGCCTTTTATTGAAATCAGATATTTCGGGCAAGACGCGCTTTCATATAAAATTTCCGCGTTATGGTATCTGACTATGGCGTCTTTTGTGCCGTGAAAAATCAGAATCGGGCAGCGCAAATGCCTGATTTTTTGAGCATTGTTTAGCATTTCCCAAGGGAAGATGTTTACGGGCAGTTGAGTTTGGAATGCGGAGGCGAATCCGCCCATCAAAATCAAGGCTCTCGGATTATGTTTTGAGGCAAGATATGCGCTTGGGGCGGAGCCCATGGAGTATCCGAAAACAATGATTTTGTCTTCGGGCACGTTTTCAGTTTTTACGAGATGCTGCCATGCTGTTTCTGCGCAGATTTCAATGTTTTTGGCAAATGATTTCAAGGTGCTTTGCCCGTAGCCGAAGTAGTCGTACGCGAAAACAGAAAAGCCGAGATTGTACAGATTTTCAAGCTTAGGGGCGATTTCTCCCAAATCTTCACCGTTTCCGTGGGAAAACAAAACGGTGTATTTCGCGTTCGGATTTTTCAAAAAGACAGTGCAGATTTTGCCGCCGTTGGGAGCGTCAATCATCCTGTATTTTTCGGACAATTCGTAAGAGGGCTTCGGGGCGGGGAATGCTATTTTGTCGGCAAGAAAATACGCCGCAATTATTAGTATAAAATAAAATGCCGCCGCAAATGCCAGAATTTTAAGCAGGATATATGCCATTATCGGTCAAGTTTGCGCCAGAGTTCCGGCGCGATTGTTTCGGGGCGGTCGGATGGCTTTATTTCCGGCGTGTTTTCGAGCCACTCCAGCGCGCGTTCGTTTTGCAAGTCTTTTAGTATCGAGAAAATCTGCTTGCGCCTGCGGGAGAATATCTTGCGTATCAATTCCTTTGTTTCGCCCTTGAATACGAAAGGCGTTTCCAGAATTTCAAGCGCAAGCAAAACGGAATCCACATTCGGGCGCGGATGGAAGCAGGAAGCGGAAACTTTATGCGCGCATTTCACCTTGTATGCCGAATTCAAAAATATGGAAATGGGCGAAAATTCGCTCGACGAATTTTTTGCGGTAAAGCGCATTGCAGCCTCTTTTTGGAGCATTAGCGACATCTTTTGCGGAAGATTTCCCGAAAGCACTTTTTCAAGCCATATCGTGCTGATTGCGTACGGGAGATTCGCCACTATCTTATAGTTTTTCTCCTCTTGCGGAAGGGCGGCGAGCGGGTATTCGACGGCGTCGCCCCAAATCAGGTTTATGTTGGGGCAGTCTTTGAATGTATCGGCGATATGCGCGTGCAGGCGTTTATCAAGC
>JAGBWO010000006.1 GCA_017629765.1 Opitutales bacterium
GTGTCGGAGCTTACGTTCAGTTCGTTTGCAAGAGAGCTGTAGTTTATCCCCGAGGAAATTCTGCCGCCCAATAATTCGGCGAGTGAGCGTATTCCCTTTATGTCTTGAACTCTGCTTAAATCGCGCAAGTCTTCGTAAAAAATCTGTTCCAATCGCAGATTTTTCCAGCTGTTGTAAAATCTTTTATCGGCGCGGAGGTAGGGCTCGGGATAGCCGCCGAAAGCCAAAAGCTTATCTATTTGAGCGTTTGAAATCTTTGCGGGCGACTGAAAAATTTTTTCTATGTCCACTGCTGAGGAAACTGTTTCTCTGGCAGAAAGCGGGTGGATTCTGTACATGAAATATCGTCCCATAAGGCTGTCTCCGCCCCTTTTGTAAATGTCCAGCCTCGCGCTTCCCGTGACGGCGATTTTAATTTTGTTGTCGGCGTACGAATCAAAAAATCCTTTCAGCAGGTTTTTCCATCTTGGGAATTTGTGTATTTCGTCAAAAATGACGCCTTTTTTTGCGTTAAGAGGATTTGAGAGGTCGATTGCTTGCGCGATTTTAGTAGCGCCGCCACGAATGGCAATGGCGTCGGAACCAATATCGTAGTTCAGATATTTCGCGTTTGGCAGCACTTGTTTGGCGGTCGTTGTTTTGCCGACTTGCCTTGGTCCCGATATGAACGCCATTTGGCGCAACTTGGACAGATTATCGGAAATCAAAGATTCGTAAATTCTTTTCATGGGTATAATAATCGAACAATTTTAAATTTTTGTCAATTTCCAATTTCGAGTATATTCGGATTTGGTATATACCAATTTCGAGCATTATTGAAAATGGTATGAATTGCAAGCGGGCTTTTGTTTTCATTAAAATTCTCTCATTCCAAACGAATCGGGCCAAAATTTGCGCACAAAAAAACGCAACCCGAATGGATTGCGTTTTTTCTAAATGGTGGGCGGTACAAGACTCGAACTTGTGACATTCTGTGTGTAAGACAGACGCTCTAACCAACTGAGCTAACCGCCCGTTTTTTCATAAAAGAAAGTTTGCAATACTGTTGATGTATTTTCGTTTTGCAAGCTTTTTTTTCAAATTTTTTGCCTATCCAATACTTTGTCGAAAAATGTGGCGTCGAGCCCCTTGTAGTTCGGAATCACTTCTATGCAGAATTTTTCGATTTTCTCTTTCGGGTATGTCGTTGCAAGCCCTATGACGTTAAGCCCGGAAGCCTTGCCCGCCGTTAATCCCGCGTTTGAGTCTTCAAAGACAAATCCGCTTGTCTTGTCCGCGCCGAAAATGGACGCGCCGAGCAGGTAGCATTCCGGGTCGGGTTTGGATTTTTTTACGCGCTCCGAGGTTATCACGTCATCGAAAAATCCCCGAAGCTCGGGCCTGCGCGCAAAGACGCTATGCATTTTCTTTTCATTAGAGCTTGTGACGATTGCCGTGTTTGTCCCCGCGCGTTTTATGGCGTCAAGAAATTCGAGTATGCCTTCGATATAGTTGTATGGCATATCGCGCTCGAAGGCGTCGAGTTCCCGGGTTATTTTTGCCTGTGCTTCGATGTTGCCGGCAAAGAATTTGTCGAATACCTGCACAAGGGTGCTGCCCTTTATGCCTGCTGCAAAGTTTTTAATTTCAGGGTGGTAGAGAGCCCCTTGCCCGTCCCAAAACTTTGTGTATTCCGCTTCGGTGTCGACAATCACTCCGTCCAAGTCAAAAAGTGCCGTAAATTTTTTTGCCATAAAAATAAAAAGTCTGCCTAAAAAATTTTTTCAATCAACAAAAAATTCGATTGTCGGAAAATTGCGGAATGTTTTAAAATATTTTTATGGATAATTTTTTCAGCATGGGCGGGCTGGCGGACGGCTCGGAGCAAATAGAAATCTTGGCGCAGTCGGAAAATTTCAGGGTTGAGCGCATTGTTTCAAACTGCGCATCTTCTCCCGCGGGATTTTGGTATAATCAAGACGAGGACGAGAAAGTCTGGGTTTTGCAGGGCGAGGCGCTGATAGAGTTTAAAGGCGAAGTCGCGTCTTTGAAAAAGGGAGAAGGCCTGCTTATAAAAAGGCATACTTTGCACAGGGTTAAAAGCACTTCAAAAGACTGCGTGTGGCTTGCCGTGTTCGGAAATTTTTAGGCAAAAAAATATCGCATATCGCGCGGCGAGTGTGTTTATATTGAAGATAAAATTTTATGCCAATCCAAGACGACATTCTTTTAAAATTTGTCCCGATGCTTCCCGAAGAGGTTGAGGCGCGGGGCTGGAACGGCATTGACATTTTAGTAATCACGGGGGACGCGTATGTGGACCATCCTACTTTCGGTCCGCCTCTGATTGCAAGGGTTCTGCTTGACGCGGGGTACAAAGTTGCGATTTGCGCACAGCCGGACTGGAAAAATCCCGATTCCGTCAAAGCTTTTGGACGGCCGCGTTTGGGATGCGCCGTTGCAAGCGGCAATATGGATTCGATGGTAAAAATCTACACTGCGGGCAGGCGTCTTCGCAAGGAGGACAGGTTCTCTCCAAACGGGGAGCTTGGCAAGTGTCCGCCGCACGCTTCTGTTGTTTACAGCCAGCTTGCGCGGCAGGCGTTCCCTGGAATAACAGTGGTTTTGGGAGGGGTAGAGGCGAGTTTAAGGCGTCTTGCGCACTACGACTATTGGCAGGATAAAATGCGCCCGAGTGTGCTTGTCGATTCCAAGGCGGATTTGCTTTGCTACGGCATGGGCGAGCTTACTATGCTTGAAATTTTCGGCAGGCTTAGGGACGGCAAAGACCTTAAAAACATTCGCGGAACTTGCCGCTATCTTGGCGGAAAAGAGAGCGAAAATTTTGAGGTTGGCGAGGATTGCAGGGAGCTTCCGAGCTTTGAGGAAATATGCTCCGACAAGCTTGCAATCATGCGCCAAACGAAAATCGCGGAGGCTGAAACAAATCCGTGGAACGCCAAAAGGCTTGTGCAGAGGACGCGCGGAAGAATTTTGCTTGCGGAGCCTCCTCGCCCGCCTTTGACGCAGGAGCAGTTCGATTATTTTTGCGAGCTTCCGTTTGCGAATTTGCCGCATTTTTCGTACAAGGAAAAAATTCCCGCATGGGAGATGATAAAGGAGTCCGTCCCCGTAGTGCGGGGATGCCCCGGAGGATGCGCGTTTTGCGGTTTGGTGTCGCATCAGGGCAGGCATTTGGTTTCGCGCAGCAAGGAAAGCGTGCTGCGGAGCATAAAGAGGCTTTCGCAGGAGAACTTCTTCCGCGGAACA
>JAGBWO010000044.1 GCA_017629765.1 Opitutales bacterium
CCTTGAAGAAAAAATTATAACAATCCGCTCTGCGACCAGTAAAACTGGAGGAGTGCGTCATATCGAAATCACAACAGTCTTACGAAAGTGGTTGCAAAAATTAAAGAAAGACCCAGCAGAAGATATCTGTCCTCCCGATTGGGTACGACGTTGGAAAACCCTACGAGACGATGCAGGCTTTAAAGGCGAATGGATAAACGATGTCTTGAGGCATACATTCGCATCTTACCACTTAAAACATTTTAAGAATTTGATTTTACTTCAGGCAGAAATGGGACATCGCGATTTAAACTTACTTCGATCACGATATGTAAATATGCAGGGAATTACCAAAGACGACGCTTGGACTTTCTTTAATTTCTACAAAATTCGTATATAAGCGTATGTAGTTTTTGATATAGTTTTCAAATCTTAGCTAAAAACAAAAAAAATCTAACACGGGTTCGTGTTAGATTTTTTTGGTACCCGGCCGGGGACTCGAACCCCGAACCAATTGATTAAGAGTCAACTGCTCTACCGATTGAGCTAGCCGGGCTTAACAAAAATATGAAAATCAACGCTACCTTTTTCTTTTTTCTTTGCAAGCTTTTTTTTCTAAAAAAATTTGGCGTTTTTATGTCTTTTTTTGAAATTGCTTTCCATTAGCAAGTTTTCAATATTTTTATTTTTCGTTAATTTATGCGGATTTTTATTTCGCGCTTTTTATTTTTTGCGGAAAAAGCAAAATATTATTGCAGAGATTCGTTGTTTAGGGCATTTTGTCTTTTAATTATGTTGGAGAATTTGACTGAAAGACTTACGAAGGCCCTGCGCAATCTGCGGGGAGTGGGCAAGTTGAGCGAAGAAAACATGGCGGAAGCCTTGTCGGAAGTGCGCCAGGCCTTGTTGGGCGCGGACGTCCATTTTAAAGTGGTCAGGGAGTTTATCGAAAGAGTCAAGGCTGAGAGTCTCGGAAAGGATGTTTTGCAGACGGTTTCTCCCGGCCAACAGCTCATAAAAATCATACACGACGAACTTGTAAATCTTTTGGGCGGCGGAACTACGGAGCTTTCGCCAATTCGCCCTCTTAAAATTCTTATGGTCGGCTTGCACGGCAGCGGCAAGACCACTACTTCCGCAAAGCTTGCCAAGCTTCTTAAAAAGCGCGGAATGAATCCTTGTCTTGTTGCGTGCGACGTTTACCGTCCCGCAGCTATTGACCAGCTGGAGGCGTTGGGCAGGCAAATCGACGTCAAGGTTTATTCTAATCGCGGTGAAAAAAACGCCGTAAAACTTGCGTCGGAGTTTGAGAAGCAGGCTGCTCTCGAAGGCTATGACGCGGTGATTTTCGACACTGCGGGCAGGCTTCAAATTGACGAGGGGCTAATCAAGGAAATTATCGACATCAAAGATTTGGTAAATCCTGCGGAAGTCTTTTTGGTTGCGGATTCCGCTCTGGGGCAGGAGGCTGTAAACGTCGCAAAGCATTTTAACGAAGCGGTCAATATCACGGGCGTTGTGCTTACAAAGCTTGACGGCGATGCGCGCGGCGGCGCGGCGCTTTCGATAAAGACCGTTTCGGGCGCGCCTATTAAGTTTGCCGGCGTGGGCGAAAAGCTTGAAGACTTGGACGTATTTCATCCGGACAGAATGGCGCAGCGCATTTTGGGCATGGGCGACGTTGTAAGCCTTGTAGAAAAAGCCCAGGAGGTTGTCGACGAAAAGGAGGAAATGCGCATGGCGGAAAAGCTCCGCAAGGCGGAGTTCGACCTCGAAGACTTTTTGGCGCAGATGCGCCAGATAAAAAAGCTCGGCTCGATGGGCTCTCTTTTGAAGATGATTCCGGGGCTTAGCGGCGTGCAAATCGGCGAGCGCGAGGAAAAGAAGATGAAGCAGACGGAAGCAATAATCCTTTCAATGACTCCGCAGGAAAGGCAGAATCCAAACATCTTGAACGCGCGCAGACGGCTTAGGATTGCCAAAGGCTCCGGCACGGAGGTGCGCGATGTTAATTCTCTCATAAAGCAATTCGAGCAGATGCGCAAAATCATGAAGATGATGAAGGGCGACGGCGCGAGGAAGATGATGCGCAATTTCCCCAAAATGTAGTCTGTCGCAAAATGGATTCTCGGCACATCAAGGATTATTTTTCTCAGGACGGCGTTGTGTGCGACTATGCGCGCGCGGTTTTGAACGTTGGGCTTTGGGAGTCGGAGCGCATTGTTTTCGGGCATTTTTTTAAGAAGGGCGACAGGCTTTTGGAGCTTGGCTGCGGGGCGGGGCGCATTGCCCACAATATGTATGCGCTGGGGTTTAAAAACATTGTTTCGACGGATTTTTCCGAAAATATGATTTCCGTCGCAAAAGCAATTTCCGAAGATTTTGGCTATGGAGTGGATTATCGCGTGGAGGACGCCACTTCGCTTTCGTTTGAAGACTCCTCTTTCGACGGGGCGATTTTCGGATTTAACGGGCTGATGCAGATTCCGAAGCGCGGGCGCAGGCGCGTTGCGATGTCGGAAATTTTCAGAGTTTTGAAAAAAGAATCATTTTTTGCGTTTACAACCCACGACCGCGAGGCTCCGCGCAACGCAAGATACTGGGAAAAAGAGCGCGAAAA
>JAGBWO010000007.1 GCA_017629765.1 Opitutales bacterium
AATCCGACCCCCTTCTGCTGAAACTCATTTTGGACATTTTCTTTTTCTTCCTCCCTCGTTTTTTAGTGGCGGAAATGGCGGATTGAAGTAAACACCATTGCCATGTTGTTTTTATCGGCTTCGGCGATTACTTCTTCATCTCTTATGGAGCCTCCCGGCTGGATTGCCGCAGTTGCGCCCGCTTGGGCTGCCGCGGCAAGCCCGTCGGCAAACGGGAAGAATGCATCGCTTGCGACTATGCTGCCTTTGAGGCTCAATCCCGCTTCGCCCGCCTTCCAAACGGCGATTCTTGAAGAGTCAACCCTCGACATTTGTCCCGCGCCGATTCCGAGCGTTCTTTCGCATCCCGCGTAAACTATGGCGTTGCTTTTTACATGCTTTACGACTTTCCAGCCGAAGAGCATAGCGCGCCATTCTTCTTCGGTGGGCTGGCGTTTTGTGACGACTTTCATATTGGCTTTAAGCTCTTCTATGTCGTCGGCTTCCTGAACGAGCATTCCGCCCGCAACGCTTTTGAAGGTGAGTTTTGATTTCTGCGCGTTCTTATTTATCATCAGGCGCAAATTCTTTTTCTTTGAGAAAATTTCAAGCGCTTCTTTCGAGAACGAAGGCGCGATTATGACTTCGCTGAAAATATGGGCGATGGCTTCGGCAAGCGCGCCGTCCAGTTCGCGGTTTACGGCGATTATGCCGCCGAACGGAGCCTGCTTGTCGGTTTCAAACGCTTGATTCCATGCTTCCAAGAGCGTTTCGCAAGTGGCGACGCCGCAGGGGTTGGTATGCTTTAAAATCGCAACGGTCGGCTTTTCAAATTCGGAAATTAGTTCCGTAGCCGCAGTGATGTCGATTATGTTGTTGTAGGACAGTTCCTTGCCTTGCAGTTTTTCAAAAAATTTGTCGAAGTCTCCGTAGAGGGCCGCCGCCTGGTGCGGATTTTCGCCGTAGCGCATTTTTTGCACAAGGGGCATTGAAATATTCATCCTTTCGGGAAGCCCGCCGAGATATTTTTCCTGCAAATAATTGCCGATAGCCGTGTCGTAAGATGCCGTGCGCTGATAGACTTTGAGCGCCAAAAGCTTTCTAAGTTTCTTCAATTCTTCGGGATTGTCCAAGACGTCGAGGACTTTTTGATAGTCGGAAGAATCGCAAATAACCGTGACGTCCTGATGATTTTTTGCCGCGGAGCGGAGCATTGAAGGGCCGCCGATGTCTATGTTTTCGATTGCGTCTTCAAGCGAGCAGTTCGGCTTTGCAACCGTCGCTTCAAACGGATAGAGATTTACGACAACCATGTCTATCATTCCGATGCCGTTTTTTCGGCCTGCTCCATATGGTCCGGGTTGGAGCGCAGGCAGAGAAGCCCCCCGTGGATTTTCGGGTGCAGCGTTTTTACGCGCCCGTCCATCATTTCCGGAAAGCCTGTGTATGAGCTGACTTCCGTTACGGCAACTCCTTCGCTTGCCAATAGTTTGGCTGTGCCGCCCGTCGAGAGGATTGTATAGCCGTGTTTTTGCTGCAATTCTTTTGCAAATTCCACTACGCCTGTTTTATCGCTGACTGAAATTAAAGCTCGTTTTACCATATTTTTCATATCAAAAAAACTTGCCTTGTTTCGCAAGCATATTCTTTCAAAAAGTATTGATTTTTTTGGGGAATTGCCCAAGCTTGCCTCTTATGAACTTTAATCTTCCGAAAAACGCACTTATGACTGTCGACGACCTCCCGTTTAAAAGGGTGGCGAAAGGCAAGGTTCGCGAAAATTTCGACTTGGGCGACGAGCTTTTGATTGTCGCAACCGACCGAATTTCCGCTTTCGACGTGATTTTGCCAAACGGCATTCCCGGAAAGGGCGTCCTTCTTACGCAGATAAGCCTTTGGTGGTTTAATCAGGCGCGCAGCATTATGCCTATACATTTGCCCGAAAACCACGACGAGCGCGTGCGCGAGCTTTTAAAAGACTATCCGCATTTGGTTGAACGCTCGATGATTGTAAAGAAGCTAAATCCTATGCCTATCGAGGCGATTATGCGCGGCTATCTTGCGGGAAGCGGCTGGAAGGAGTACAAAAGCACGGGGAAACTCTTTGAATTCGACTTGCCCAAAGGGATGTCGGAAAGCGAAAAGCTCCCCGAACCCTTGTTTACTCCCACAACAAAGGCGGCGGAAGGGCACGATATGCCGATTACAAACGCCGAATGCGAAAAACTTTTGGGAAGCGAAATTTTTTCCCAAATTAAAACCGCCGCGCAAAAGCTTTACGGCATGGGCGCGAAAAAAGCGGACGAATGCGGCTTGATTTTGGCGGATACAAAATTTGAATTCGGAACCGACAATGACGGCAAAGTCTATCTGATAGACGAGGTTTTGACTCCCGATTCTTCGCGCTACTGGCCCAAACAGGGCTATGAGGCGGGCAAGCCCCAGCCGTCTTTTGACAAGCAGTATGTAAGGGATTGGCTCGAGACTTTGGACTGGAACAAGCAGTATCCCGGCCCGGAACTGCCGGAGGAAGTGATAGCAAACACAATCAAATGCTATTCGACTGCCCTTGAAACGCTTATGGGCAAATAATGGCAAAAATTTGGGCGGACCAATGGTTGGTTCGCCTTTTTTTGAATTTAAATAAAACGGTCGAGAATTTTTAAAAGCTGAAGCTCAGAGGCTATGCGCGTGCGAAGCTCTTCGCGGTATTCTGGCAGGTCGCAGGCTTTCATTCGCGGAGGAAAGTTGTGTTTTTGGCATTCGCATTCCTCCCTTATGAAATAGCCGTCCTCGTCTTTATAAATAACGGCTTTTATATCGCTTTTGCACGATTTGCATTTTCTTCCAAGTGAGAACGGTTTTTCAAGCTGGTTTGTCATAATTAATTTAGGTTTTATGAATATATGGACAATGAAAACCAAATTTTGTTCCGAATATTTTGTTGACCGATGTTTTTTTTAAATTAAAATCACAATTATGAAAAGATTTTTCATTTATGTTGTTTTGTCTTTTTCCTGCCTGGTTGCATCGGCTTCGGATTTGGCGGAGTTTGTCCGGCGTTCAAACGACTTTTCAATTTTTCTTTTCAATAATTCGGTTTCTTCAAATTCGGTAAAAGATACCGCGAACTTCTGCGTTTGCCCGCCGTTAACGCAAAGTCAAGGGTGGGCATTCTGTTTGGCCGGCGGCGGCGAAAGCTTGGAGAAGGCGTTTTTTTTGAAGCCTTCAAGCGGGGATTTTTACAGGCGGTTTACGGAACTATTAAAAACAAGGCAAAACGGCGTTTCTTTGGAGTCCGCAGTATTTTCAAGGAGATTTTTGCCTCTTAAAAAGACGTTTTCGGAGTTGCTGAAAGATGTTTCCCTGTCCTCGGAGAGTTTTAATCCCGCCTTGCCGGATGTCGCCGCATTGAAGATATCGCAGTGGTTCGGCTGGCTTTCGTTTGGATTGCAAAAAGATATTTTTAAGCCCGAAAACATTTCGGTAAACGCAGACTTTATGCTTTGTTCTTCCGCGGTGTTCAATTTTGATTTTTTTGCGCCGAACGGATTTGCGGATTTAAAATTCACGTTTAAAAACGGCAAGATTGTCGATAAAACTGCCGCGGTTTTTACGGAAAATGTGGCGGTAGGGGAGTTTAAGGATTTCGACGCCGCTATTTTGAATGTCAAAAATACAGACTATTCGATGGTTTTTATGAAGCCAAGATTGGAAAGGGCAAAAACAATGCTTTCAAAGCTTGACGCGGAAACTTTTGAAAACGCATTTAATGTTTTGAAAATGCTCTCTAAAAATTCCGATTTTCGGCTAATTGCGCCGAAATTCAAGCTAAATTCGGGGCTTATGAATTTGAATTCGGCAATCGAAAGCGTTGGCGCGGGCGCAATTTTCAAAAAGACGGAATATCCGAAATTTTCCGATGAGAAACTGAATGTCGGCAATGTCTTTCAAGCCGCTTGGCTTTCGATGCGCCCCGCCGCGGCGGGTGCGGGATTGGGCAAGTCGGATTTTGCAAAAACGCTTGTTTTGGACGGGCCTTTCGCCGTCGCAGTATGCGAAAGTAAAACGGGCAGGATAATATTCTTGGGCGCGGTTGAAAATCCCAAGATGAATTGAGCGCGCAAATGCGCTCAGGATTTTGCCGCCCAGCAGTTTTTTATTTCAGCCACATACATTTTGTGGAACGACTTGTCAGAATACCAGCGTTCTATCTGGTCTTTGTCCAAAAAGCATTCGGGCTTGATAAAATCGGAATACATCTTTTTGCATTCCAAAACGAGTTTTGCCTCTTTGAAAATAGGGGTCAGGCTTGACGTAAACTGGGCATTTAACTGCGTAAGCCCAAGCTTGTCTCCGTCGCGCCCGCTTTTTGTGCCGCATATTTTCAGGCTTTCGCGGTATTTTTCACGGAAAAAGCATACCGAGAAAAGTTCGTTTTTTTCCACGAATTCGTAAGTGTAGCGGTTTGGGCGGATAAATATGAAAGCGACATTCCGCCCCCACATTTCGCCAATGCCGCCCCAGCTGACGGTCATAGAATTGAAGTTTTCGGGCGAGCCTGCGCTCACCAATGCCCAGTCGTCCGCAATCAGCTTTATTGCGTTTTCGGAAATTTCCTTCGGATTGATTTTTTTGAACATGGTTTTGATTTTGGTTGTTTTTTTTATTATCGGAGAAATTTTCATCAAATCAATTTTTTTGTATTTTCTTGCAAGCGCGCTTTTATTACAATTTAAATAAAAAAATTCTATGCTTAATCGACAAAAGAAATTCACAATCGCAATTTGCTACGACTTTGACGGTACTCTTTCGCCAAACAATATGCAGGAGTATTCTTTCATACCGAAGCTCCAGCAGGAGCCTAAAAAGTTTTGGGAAGACACTTCAAAAATCGCAAAGCAAAACGACAGCGACCTGATTTTGGCTTATATGTATCTGATGTGCCGCAGGGCGCGCGAACAGGGTATCGAAATCAAACGTCAGGACTTTGTGAATTTCGGCAAAAACGTCGAATTTTTCAAGGGGCTGACGCCGGAGTTTAACAGGGAAAGCGCAAACGGCGAACTGTTTGGCTCGATAATTCCCGACTGGTTCGAGCGCACGAAAAGCTACGCAAAAGCTTTCGGCGCGGAATTGAAGCATTACGTTATTTCTTCCGGGCTTAAAGAAATGATAGAAGGGTCGAAAATCGGCAAAAAATTCGACAAGATTTTCGCCTCTTCCTTTATTTACGACGAAAACGGAACGGCGGTTTGGCCTGCGGAAGCCATAAACTATACGACAAAAATGCAGTATCTTTTCCGCATAAATAAAGGCGTCTTGGACATACAAAAAACAATCAACCACTATATGCCCGAGCCGGACCGCCCCGTGCCTTTCAAGCGCATGATATATATCGGAGACGGAATGACCGACATTCCCGCAATGAAGCTTGTCAAAAGCCAGGGAGGGTACTCAATCGCGGTGCACGACGGGTCGCGCCGCAAAGGCAAAAGCTCTGAAAAACTTCTTAACGAAAACCGGGTGAATTTTGTCGCAAAGGCAGACTACTCGCAGGGCAGCATCCTTGAACATCAGGTTATGCGCGTCATCGCAAAAATCGCCGCCGAGAAAGAAGTGGAAAACAAGGAATAGGTTGGATTTATTTGAAACGTTGCAAAAAGATTTTTGCGCGCGTCTTTTTTTTAACATTTTATTTTTTGTATGAAAAAACTAGCTGTTTTTTTGTTTTATTCTGTTTGTTTTGCAATTATTGCAGGTTTTTTAATATCGTAATTATTTTCCTAAGAGGTTGAGATATAGGGGGGATGGATATATTTTAAAAAAAAGTTAAAAAAAGGCTTGCAAAGGATGTTAAAAGGTACAGTGTGAATGACCTTTCTCTTTGAAGAGGGGGAAGGGTTCTTTGAAAAGGTCTTAA
>JAGBWO010000045.1 GCA_017629765.1 Opitutales bacterium
ATTCTTAAAGCTCTTTGAAAAAGGCTTGGCGTATGTCGATGAAAAACCCGTGTGGTGGTGCCCGAAGCTCGGCACTGTTTTGGCAAACGAAGAGGTAATCGACGGCAAGAGCGAAGTCGGCAAACACCCCGTCGAACGCCGCAAACTGCGCCAATGGGTCTTGAAAATAACAGCTTATGCCGACAAGCTTTTGGCGGGGCTTAAAGACCTCGACTGGCCCGACTCCACAAAACGCCTGCAAGCAAACTGGATTGGACGCTCCGAGGGCGCGGAAGTCGAATTTAAAATCAAAGGCTTTGACGAGAAGATTAAAATTTTCACGACGCGCCCCGACACTCTCTACGGAGTGACATATATGGTAATCGCGCCCGAACATCCCCTCGTCCAAAAGCTTACAACCGAAGAAAACAAAGCGGCAGTTGCCGAATATATCAAAAAATCGGCGTCTAAGAGCGATTTGGACAGAACCGATCTTGCAAAGGACAAAAGCGGGGTATTTTCAGGCTCGTACGCAATAAATCCGCTCACAAACAAAGAAGTGCCGATTTGGATTGCCGACTATGTTTTGATGAGCTACGGCACAGGCGCAATTATGGCCGTTCCCGCGCATGACGACCGCGACTACGACTTTGCGGTAAAATACAACCTGCCTGTAATCAGGGTAATCGACAAAAAAGACGAAAGCGGAAACGACATTCCGCTGCCCTTCACCGATGTCGGCAAAATGGTAAATTCGGAGCAATGGGACGGCACCGACTCTTTGGAGGGCAAGAAAAAGATAACCGCATACCTCGAAGAAAAAGGCTGCGGCAAAATGTCGGTAAACTACAAGCTTCGCGACTGGCTCTTCTCGCGCCAACGCTACTGGGGCGAACCTTTCCCGATTTTGTGGGTGGAAGAAGGCGCATACAACAAAGCCGTTCAAAGCGGATACAAGGGTCTTCCGCAAAATCCCGTAAGCTACGTTTCAGACGACGGCAAAAAGCTTTACGCGCTTCCGATATTGGAAAAATTCCTGCCACTCACCCTTCCCGAAATAGATACATACGCCCCCTCCGGCACGGGCGAAAGCCCCCTCGCGCACGCAGCGGAATGGCTTAATGTTTGCGTCAACATAAAAACGGGCGAAACAGTGCCCGCATCGCAAAAGCCGGAAGGCGAAGACTGGTTCAACGCCCGCCGCGAAACCAATACGATGCCCCAATGGGCCGGCTCATGCTGGTATTACCTGCGCTATTGCGACCCGAAAAATACTAAAGCGCTGATTTCGGAAGAAGCGGAAAACTACTGGGGCACTCCCGATTTCTACATAGGCGGGGCGGAGCATGCCGTCTTGCACCTTTTGTACGCCCGCTTCTGGCACAAAGTCCTCTACGATTGCGGGGTGGTAAAGACAAGCGAACCTTTTAAAAAGCTCTTCCACCAAGGAATCATTTTGGGACAGCTTGAATACACGGCTTACAAAAATAAAAACGGAGAATTTGTAGGCGCCGACAAGCTTTCCGGCGACGAAGAAGCGGTCAAGCTCTCCGAAGACGAAGTCGTAAAGCAGGGCGCGGGTTTTGTATTGAAATCCAACCCGCAGATAGCGGTTGACGCGCGCTCGTTTAAAATGTCAAAGAGCCGCGGCAATGTTGTAAATCCCGACGACATAATCGAAAACTACGGCGCGGATTCCCTGCGCCTTTACGAAATGTTCTTAGGGCCGCTGGAAGATTCAAAGCCCTGGAACACAAGCGGAATCGAAGGCGTTTCGCGCTTCCTCAAAAAGATTTGGAGGGAATACGTCGATAGGGACGCGACAATATCCAAAAAAATCGAAGACGGCGCGAAGGATTCCGAACAATTCTTAAAAGTCTTAAATGAAACCGTTAAAAAAGTTTCAGCCGACATCGAAGGACTGCGCTTTAACACCGCCATTTCGCAGATGATGATTTGCCTAAACGCGCTTCAAAAGGAAGAAAAAATTTCAACTGAAAGCGCGAAAAAATTCATACAGCTTGTCGCCCCGTTCGCGCCGCACATCGCGGAGGAGCTTTGGGCGAAGTTCGGCGAAAAATCGTCGATAACGCTTGCGCCCTTCCCCGTATGCGATGAATCGCTCCTGCACACTAACACCGTAAAAATCGCGGTTCAGGTAAACGGAAAGCTGCGCGCAGAAATGCAGATTTCAAAGGACGCAAAAAAAGAGGACGCGCTTGAACAGGCAAAGGCGCTTGAAGGCGTGAAAAGGCACATCGAAGGCAAGCAGATTATAAAAGAAATTTTCGTTCCGGCGAAAATCGTGAACATTGTGGCAAAATAATGAAAAAGTCTCTTGCAATATTGGCTGTTTTTTTCGCTTTATCGATTTCGGCCGGCGCGGAAAACGGTTTTATGTTTGTGCGGACGCTGAGGGGAAACGCGGAAATTTCAGCGCAAAACGCAAAGCTGAAAACGGGGGATGTGGCGGTCGCAAAAAATGCCGAAATATCAGTAAAAGACGGCGGTTTTGCGAGCGTCGCGCTTTCAAACTATTCGTCCTGCATGGTTCTTTCGGGCAAAGTTTCGATTGGCAATTTCGGGCAGGAAAAAGTACAGACGGCGAGCCTCCCCCTGCATTCGGAAATGGCGTCGTCAAATATTGAATTCGCCATTGAAGAAGGAGAGGCTGTTTTTGCAAGAGGCGAATTCCGCCCTGCAAGCTCGTTTAAAATCAAAACAAAATTCGGAACGATAGAGCCTGTCGGAAACAACATAAAAATAAAAATAGGCGGCTCAACCCTATCCGCATGCGCATACGACGCGGCGATAAGATATTCAAAGCCCGATTCCGACGAGCAGGAATATATACCGATAGGCTACGAGCTTGTCTGCTCGATTGAAAACGGGAAATTGAAAACAGAAAAGAAACAAACCTCCATATCGCAAAAAGCTAAACTCAAATCCGACGCAAGCTCCGCTTCCGACGCCTTTAAAAATACGGAATTTTATTGCGATAAAAACGGCAAAATCAGCGCAAGAAGAATAGCGTTCAAGGAGTTTTTCATACGGATGCGCGACCCCATAAGATAATATGAGCCTTTCAAAATTTCTCCCCGAAGATTTCGACGAAAACGCGGTCATAGAGCTGATTGCGGGCAAAGGCGTTTATCCCAGCGAAACTTTGCGCCGGCTGCGAAGGCATAATTTAAACGTAAAGCTTATCGCAATAGAAGGCGAAACCGAAGACGGTTTATACAATCAATTTGCCGAAGAAGACAGGGCAAGGGCAAACGTCGGGCAGCTTGGCAAGCTTTTAAAATACACAAAAAAATTCGGCGCAAAATACGCCATAATGGCGGGACAGGTGACTCCGAAAAAACTTTTTAAGGGGCTTGTCCCTGATTTAAAGGCGTTGACGATACTCGCAACGCTTAAAGAGCGCAACGCCGAAACAATTTTCGGCGCAATCGCAAACGAGCTTGAAAAAATCGGATGCCGCCTTCTCGACGCGCGTTCGTTCTTGGACGGGCAAATAGCCCGGAAAGGTTTTATCTGCGGCAGAAAATGGAACATTGAAGAACGCCATCTTATGCACGGGCTGAAAATCGCAAAGGAGTGCGCGCGGCTTGACATCGGGCAGTCGTGCGTCGTCTCGCGCGGAAGCGTGCTGGCGGTTGAGGCGTGGGAAGGCACCGACAAAATGCTGGAGCGCGCGGGAAGTTTCGAGGCAAAAGACAGCCTCTTTGTAAAAACCGTCAAGCCGAACCAGGACTACCGCTTCGACGTTCCCGTAATCGGGGAACGCACAATAAGAAAGCTCGCCGCGGCAAATATTTCAAACGCGGCAATAGAGGCCGGCAACGTAATAATTTTAGAGCCTGAAACAACATTGGAACTCGCCGACAAACACGGCATAAAAATTTTTGGCGTATGAGCATAGTGGAACAAAGAAAAGATGAATTGCGCGAAGAATTCGGCTTTTTTGAAAGCCCCGAAGAGCGGTTTGAATACATCATTTCAAAAACAAAAAACAATGGCGGGCTTCCCGAAGAATTCAAAAACGACACATACCTCGTAAGGGGATGCGTTTCAAACCTGTGGCTTGTGCCGTCTTTTGAAGAAGGCAGGTGCGTATTTAAAACCGACGCCGATTCAATCATCACAAAAGGCATCGCCTCATTGGTTTCCGAAATGTACAGCGGGCTTTCGCCGCGGGAAGTTTTGGATTTCGACTGCGCGTTTCTTTCCGAAATCGGCATTGAGCAGTACCTCTCGCCAAACAGGCGCAACGGGCTTTCAAAGCTTTGCGAAAAAATCACCGATTTTGCAAAATCCAAAATTTAATGAAATTCACCCGCAATTTTTCCGAATACGCAGAGATGATAAAGCTCGGGCATACGCTTTTTGCCCTGCCCTACGCGCTTGCGGGATTTTTGCTCGCCTATTTTTCCGGCTTCGGATTTTCGCCATCCAAGCTTTTTTGGATTGTTTTGGCGTTTTTCGGAGCGCGCAGCGCGGCGATGGGCTTTAACAGAATTGCCGACGCCAAATTCGACGCCGAAAATCCGCGCACAAAAAACCGCTCCATACCCGCAGGCAGAATCGCAAAATCTTCCGCGCTTCTATTCGTTGCTTTTTCCGCCGTCGCAATGCTTTTTTCGGCAAGAATGCTGAACGAGCTTTGCTTTTGGCTGGCGTTCCCCGCCCTAACCGTACTTTTCGGATACTCTTACTGCAAACGCTTTACGAACTTATGCCACTTTGTTTTGGGATTTGCGCTGTCGCTTGCCCCTGCCGGAGCCTGGTGCGCCGCAAGCGGCAAATTCTCTTTTTCAATAATTTTTATTTCTCTTGCCCTTCTCTTTCAAATAGCGGCATTCGATATTCTTTACGCGCTTCAGGACGAAGAATTTGACAAGTCCGAAAAACTCCATTCAATCCCCGCCTCGTTCGGCAGAAAAAAATCCATAATGGCAAGCGCCGTTATGCTGCTTTTATCAATCGTATTCTTATATTTGACAGGCGCGGCATTTTCGCTCGGAAAAATTTTCTACACTATTTCAGCCGCAATTTTGGCGCTATACGTTCTGGCGGTTTTAATTTTCATAAAATCGGGAATTAAGAAAATAGACTTGGTTTTCTTCTACATAAACGCATTATGCTCGTTTTTGACCCTTGCCGCGGTCGCGCTCGGAGGATTTTTCAAATGAACGGGAAAAAAATCGCAGTCGGAATTTGCGGGGCGTCGGGAATGCCCTACGCAAAACGCCTTTTGGAAGTTCTGGCGGAAAGCGGCGCGTTTGTCTACGCAGTAGCAAGCTCTGCCGCAAAGCCGATTTTTAAAAGCGAACTCGGCGTCGAATTTCAGGATTTTGCAAACGCGCTTTCAAAAAAATGCCCAAGCGTAAAGTTTTTTGACGACTTCGACTTTTCAGCCCCGATTGCAAGCGGATCTTTTTGCTTCGACGCAATGGCGATATGCCCCTGCTCCATGAAAACGCTTTCCCGCATTGCAACCGCAACGGGGGATAATCTGGTATGCAGGGCGGGCGATGTTGCGCTGAAAGAAAGGCGCAGGCTCGTATTAGTCGCGCGGGAAACGCCGCTTTCGCTAATACACCTTCGCAATATGGTTTCACTGACGGAGGCGGGAGCGACAGTTCTTCCGGCATGCCCGGCATTCTACTTCAAAGAAAGCTCGGTAAATGAGCTCGTCGATTTTGTTGTCGCGCGGACAATTTCCGCAATGGGATTTAGGCAAAACTTAACAGCCCAATGGGGCGAAAAACACCAATGAAAAAATCTTATAAAAATTTGGCGGAATTTATCGGCGCGCTCGAAGATGCGGGCGAGCTTAAAAGAGTGGGCGAAGAAGTTTCAAGCGAAATTGAAATTTCCAAAATTACCGACGCAGAATCTAAAAAGCAAGGCGGCGGCAAAGCGCTTCTTTTTGAAAGGGTGAAAGGCTCCCAATTCCCCGCCGCCACAAACCTATTCGGAAGCGACAAGAGAATGTCGATGGCTCTCGGCGTAAAAAATCTCGCAAGCGCGGGGGATGAAATCGCGGAGCTTGCGCAAATGACGCCGCCGCGCTCCTTCTGGGAAATTTTGGACACAGCCAAAAAACTCTTCCCGATGCTTAGAATTTTGCCGTCCAAATTCAGGGGGAAAACAGCCCCGTGCCAGGAAGTCGTAAAAATCGGCGAAGATGTCGACTTAAACGAAATCCCGATACTCAAATGCTGGCCCAAAGACGCGGGTAGATTTATAACCCTGCCGCTCGTATTCACAAAATCCCCCGACGGCAAAACAAGAAACCTCGGCATGTACCGTCTCCAAGTTTTCGACAAAAACACGACGGGAATGCACTGGCATATCCATAAGGACGGCGCGCACTTCTTCCACGAATACAAAAAGCTCGGCAGGCGAATGGAAGTCGCCGTTGCAATCGGCGCGGACCCAAGCGTAATCTACGCGGCGACCGCCCCTCTTCCCCGCGGAATAGACGAACTTATGCTCGCGGGTTTCTTCCGAAAAAAGCCCGTAAAAATGGTAAAATGCAAAACCATAGACATGGAAGTTCCCGCAGAGGCTGAATTTGTTTTGGAAGGATATGTCGATCCTTGCGAACTTCGCCTCGAAGGGCCTTTCGGCGACCATACGGGCTACTACTCGCTGGCAGATATGTACCCTGTTTTCCACGTCAAGGCGATAACGCGCCGCGAAAAGCCGATTTACTGCGCAACGCTCGTCGGCCCCCCGCCGATGGAAGACTGCTATATGGCAAAAGCAACCGAAAGGATTTTCCTTCCCCTCTTAAAAACCGTGTTCCCGGAAATCAAAGACTATTTTCTGCCCTGGGAAGGCGTCTTCCACAACATCGCCATTGTTTCAATCAAAAAAGAATACCCGGCACAAGCGCAACGTTTAATGAGCGGACTTTGGGGACAGGGGCAAATGAGCTTTTGCAAGGGCATCGTGGTTGTCGATGAAGACGTAAATCCGTCAAATTTAAGCGAAGTCTGGAAAATATTTGCGGAATATTTCGACAAAGACCGCGACATTGCAATATCGCAGGGCGTGCTTGACGTCCTCGACCATTCCGCGCCAAACCCGCTGTTCGGCTCGAAAATCGGAATAGATTTGACAAGGGAAATCAAGGGCGAACCCAAAAGAAGAAAAAACAAATTTAAGCCTGAACCGAATATCGAAGACATCGCAAAAGAAACCGGCGTGAAGGCGGAAGATATTTTCGCGCAAAAAAAATTCTGCGCAATAGCAATCGAAAAAGCCGATTTTTCGGGAATTGAAATTTTGAGGGAATTTGCAAGCTCTCCAATGTTCAAGTCTTTTGCGGCGGTCGCGATTTTCGACAAGGGAATTGAAATAAACAACACGTCAAAGCTTCTATGGAAGATTTTTAACAATGTAGACCCGTCTCGAGACATTTTCTTTGCGGAAAATACCGCCTTTATCGACGCCTGCAAAAAAAACAGAGCGGACGGGCATACGCGGGAATGGCCCGAAGACCTAAGCTTTGACACTGAATAAATATTATTGAAAAAGCATAATGAATATGCTCTTATAAAAGGGAAGTAGAAACCGATTTATAATCGCAAGCATAATAAAATATGGAAGAAGCATACCAAAAAACGACCGACTATTTGGAAAAAACATTGCAAACTGCAAAAGACCTTTGGGATAAGCCCTATGTAAAGGAATTTTTGCTGGCAGTTATTGCCATATTGATTCTTCTTGTGATAATTTTAAAAATCCGCAAACGCTTCGCGCCGATAAAACTTTTCAACAACTCCGCCGGCATAGTAAGCGTAACTCCGAGCGCGCTAAACGAACTCGTCCAAAGCGTGTGCTACTCAATCGGGACGACAAACCGCCCGAGCGTCAAAATCTACGAAAGGCGCGGACGCCTCTGCATGCAAGTGGCAATCAAGCTTGAAATGGGACAAAAACTTGCGGACGTGTCGGCAATCTTGCAGGACGAACTAACTAACGCCTGCCGCGAACATCTGGGCGTCGAAAAGCTCGGCAGAATAGACGTAAAAATCAAGGGGTTTAAAGGGGTTCTAAAAAAATCCCCAAGAGAAGACGAACA
>JAGBWO010000008.1 GCA_017629765.1 Opitutales bacterium
CCATAAGATAAGGAAATATTATGATTAAAGTTGGCATTAACGGATTCGGCAGAATCGGCCGCATGGTTTTCCGCGCAGCTGTGGAAAACTTCGCAAATGACATCCAGATCGTTGGCATCAACGACCTTCTCGACCCTGAATACTTGGCATACATGCTCAAGGACGACTCTGTACACGGTCAGTTCCAGGGCGACATCAAAGTTGAAGGCAGCTTCTTGATTGTTAACGGCAACAAGATTCGCCTCACAGCTGAAATGGATCCCGCAAACTTGAAGTGGAATGAAGTCGGCGCAGACGTTGTAGTTGAATCGACAGGCTTGTTCCTCGAAGACGCGAAAGCGCGCAAACACATCGAAGCGGGCGCAAAGAAAGTCATCATGTCCGCTCCCTCCAAGGATGCAACTCCGATGTTCGTTTACGGCGTAAACCACGCAACATACGCAGGCCAGGACATCATCTCCAACGCTTCCTGCACAACAAACTGCTTGGCTCCGATTTCCAAGGTATTGAACGACAAGTTCGGTATCAAGCGCGGCTTGATGACAACAGTACACGCAGCAACCGCAACACAAAAGACCGTTGACGGCCCGTCCAAGAAAGACTGGCGCGGCGGCCGCGGCATCTTGGAAAACATCATTCCGTCTTCCACAGGCGCTGCAAAGGCTGTAGGCAAAGTTCTTCCGGAACTCAACGGCAAATTGACAGGCATGTCAATGCGCGTTCCCACTTCCGACGTTTCGGTTGTCGACCTCACAGTTGAACTCGAAAAGGGCTGCACATACGAAGAAATCTGCGCCGCAATGAAAGAAGCTTCCGAAGGCGAACTCAAGGGCATCTTGGGCTACACAGACGAAGCTGTTGTTTCCACAGACTTCCGCAACTGCCCGAAGACTTCCATCTTCGACGCAAAAGCAGGCATCCAGCTCGACCCGACATTCGTCAAGGTTGTTTCCTGGTACGACAACGAATGGGGCTATTCCAACAAGGTTTTGGAAATGGCTCGCGTTATCGCGAAGTAATCGGCTATTAGTTGATTTTAAAAAGGGCGCATCGTTTTGGTGCGCTCTTTTTGTATATTACTCCGAAATATTGATTGCTACAAAGATAATTTTTATATTTATAAAAACAATTTATGAAAAGGATTATATTATTTTCATTGGCGGGGTTCTTTGCAAATTTGGGGTTTAGTCAAGAATTGTGGACTATAGAAAACGCAGGGATTGCGTTTGTTCCGCAAGAAAAAATGCAACATAGAGACAATGTCGAGATGGCGGGGCTTGGAACATCGTTTGTTGTTGCTTATGGGGTAAATAACAATGGAACTCTCCATCTTACAATGCGTGCATTTTTTCCGAAGTTCAGAATGAATCCATTATCTATGGAAACTACATTTTTTCGGGACATAGATTTAATAAATCCACTCTATTTATTTTTAACCGGCGGCATAAATAATGTACGTCAAACACCGGAGAAACTCATCGGTAAAGTTAAAAAAATTTCCTTTGATGGCATTTTAAATATCGAAGAAGAATTTAATAAAAAATCACACTTTAAAATCATAAGAAAAATCTACCCAAGCACTGTCCATCCGGCAATTTTTCAAATTGTAGAAATCGAAAATATAGGGGAAAAGCCTGCAAATTTAGAGATTCCCGAAATCGAGGTTTGTTATACTCCCAACCGTTCTTTGTGCGACTATGGTCAATATAAACTCCGCATAAAAAGCGTAAACACAGGCGGACTCATTTTAGAGCCGAAACAAAAACACACTTTCGCCTTGGAAATTCAAGCAACCATTGACGACAACTTTATCAATCTCAATCCAACTCAAGAGCTCGACAAGCGTAAAGATTTTATAAAAAAAGCTCAAGATTCCTTAGCCTTAAATTCCCCAAGCGACAAGCTAAACACAATGTTTAATTTTGCCAAAATTCGTGCAACAGAGAGCGTATTCGACACAAACGGAGGTTTGATTCACTCTCCTGCGGGTGAACGCTACTATGCAGGTTTCTGGGCAAACGACCAAGCCGAATACGCAAATCCGTTTTTCCCATTTTTGGGCGAAAGAAATTCGAACCTATCCGCTCAAAATATGTTTAAGCATTGGTCAAGATTTTTAAGAGACGACTTTAAAATGATACCATCAGCCATAACTGCCGAAGGAAGAGTGACATGGAACGGCGTTGGCGATAGGGGCGATGCGGCAATGATAGCCTATGGCGCGGCTCGCTACGCATTGGCAAATGGCGATAAAAAAACAGCCCAAGAACTAATGCCTTTAATCGAGTGGTGCTTAGAATATTGCAAACGCAACTTGAATGAAAGCGGCGTTGTAAAAAGCAATACTGACGAGCTTGAAAACCGTTTCCCGTCAGGAGAGGCAAACCTCTGCACATCAAGCCTTTACTATGACGCCTTGATTTCTGCCGCATATTTAAAAGCCGAACTTGGCGATAATACTGCCTCTCAAAATTATCGAAACCAAGCAAAAACTCTGCATAAAAACATCCGCAAATATTTCGAAGGAGAAGTTGAAGGTTTTGATACTTACAAGTATTACGACGGCAACAATATTCTGCGTTCATGGATTTGCATACCGCTTTGCATGGGGATTTTCGATAAAAAAGACGGTACAATTTCAGCTTTAACAAGCCCGAAACTTCTTACAAAAGAAGGGTTAAAGGTCCAAACAGGCGTAAGGGATTTTTGGGATAGAACCTACCTCTATGCCTTGCGTGGAATTTTTGCATCAAACGAGCCGGACAAAGCGTGGGAAACTTTGCAAATTTATATCAATGAGAGACTTTTAGGCAAACGAGTCCCTTACGCAATAGAGGCATTCCCCGAAGGCGGAAAAGCTCATCTTGCCGCAGAAAGCGCATTGTTTTGCAGGATTATAACCGAAGGGATTTTCGGCATCCGCCCGACAGGATTTAAAAGCTTTGAAATAAAACCATCCATTCCCTCCGAATGGAACTGCGCAAAACTTTCAAAGATAAAAGCCTTCGGGGCAGATTTCGACATTGAAATCAAACGCCTGCCGTCCGAAAAACTCGAATTGACAATCAAAAACAATCCGGACAAAAAAATTTTCAAAAAGACGCTGAAAAACGGAGAAGTTGCGAAAATAAAATTATAAGAAAAAAGTTGCAAAGAATATCAAAGGGCTCAATATAAGAGGGATATTTTCATAACAACCAAAAGTCTTAAAATAAAATACAATGAATAAGAAAACACTTCGTGATGTAGACTTGAAAGGCAAAAAAGTAATCATGCGCGTTGACTTCAACGTGCCGGTAAAAGAAGGCGTCATTAAAGACGACACCCGCATTAAAGGCGCCCTGCCTTCAATCAAGTATGTGTTGGAACAAGGCGGAAGCCTCATACTGATGAGCCATATGGGCCGCCCCGACGAAAAAGGCATCACTTCCGACACCACAATGAAAATAGTCGCCGACTATCTTTCAAAACTTTTGGAAAAGCCCGTTGTGTTTGTCGCAGACTGCGCCAACGCCGATGCGGAAGTAGCCGCAATGAAGCCGGGAGACATAGTCATGCTTGAAAATACCCGCTACCACAAGGAAGAGCAGGCAAAGTGCAAGCAAAAAGAAGGCGAAAGCGACGAAGAATTCAAAGCCCGCAAAGCCGCGCTTAAAGAACAGCAGAAAGAGCTTGCAAAGAAGCTCGCTTCCTATGGCGACATTTTCTGCAACGACGCTTTCGGCACAGCGCACCGCGCCCACGCGTCAACAGCCGTCATCACAAAGTATATCGACACTTCCGTCGCGGGCTTTTTGATGGAAAAAGAAATCGAATACTTGGGCAGCGCGGTTGAAAACCCCGTCCGCCCGTTCGTCGCAATCTTGGGCGGCGCAAAAGTTTCCGACAAATTGGCGGTTGTAAACAACCTCCTCACAAAGGTTGACACGCTCATAATCGGCGGCGGCATGGCTTACACTTTCTTGAAGGCTCTCGGCAAGAAAATCGGCAATTCCCTTTGCGAAGAAGACCAAATCCAATACGCAAAGGACATGATGGAAAAGGCGAAGTCTCTCGGAGTAAAATTCCTGTTGCCCGTTGACAACATCGCAGCCGACAAGTTCGACCCGGAAGCCAATACTCAAATCGTAACGGAAATTCCCGACGGCTGGATGGGCTTGGACATCGGCCCCAAAACCGTAGAGCTTTACGCCGACGCAATCAAGAGCGCGAAAACAGTAGTGTGGAACGGACCGATGGGCTGCTTTGAAATGGAAAAATTCAGCAAGGGCACTTTCGGCGTTTGCGAAGCGGTTGCCGAAGTAAAGGCAAACGGCGGCATCTCGATTATCGGCGGCGGCGACAGCGTTGCGGCGGTGAACAAGAGCGGTCTTGCCCCCAAAATGTCCCACGTTTCAACGGGCGGCGGCGCAAGCTTGGAATTCTTGGAAGGCAAAGAATTGCCCGGCGTTGTATCGTTAAACGACAAATAATTTAACCCGAAAAAGAAAGTTTGAAAAATGTCACGCAGATATTTTATCGCAGGCAACTGGAAAATGAACAAAACCTCTTCCGAAGCGGCGGCCCTTGCGCAGGGCGTTGTTGAAGCGGTTGGCAACGTAAGCAATGTCGACATTGCGATTTGCCCCACATTCACGTCTTTGGAAACGGTCGAAAAAATCATCGAAGGCTCGAACGTAAAGCTCGGAGCGCAAAATATGCACTTTGAAAAGAGCGGCGCGTTCACGGGCGAAATCTCGGCGGCAATGCTGCGCGAACTGCACTGCGCATACGTTATTTTGGGGCATAGCGAACGCCGCCAATACTTCAAGGAATGCGACTGCCTCATAAACAAGAAGGTTAAAGCTGCGGTAGCCTCTTCGCTAAAACCGATTTTGTGCGTTGGCGAAACGCTGGAAGAACGCGAAGCCGACAAAACCATTGACGTTGTTTCAACCCAGACTAAAGGCGGTCTCGACGGCTTGACGGCCGACGAAGCGTTGAAGGTTGTAATCGCATACGAACCCGTTTGGGCAATCGGCACGGGCAAAACCGCAACTCCCGAAATGGCGCAAGAAGTCCATGCAGAAATCCGCAAGATTTTGGCTGAAATGTTCGGCGAAAATGTCGCGGAAAAAATCCAGATTCTCTACGGCGGCTCAATGAAGCCTGAAAATGCCGATGAATTGCTGGCTCAAAAAGACATTGACGGCGGTTTGATTGGCGGCGCGGCCCTCAAGGCTGACTCCTTTGCCGCATTGGTAAATTCCGCGGTAAAACTTGCCTAAAAGTCTTTATAGAACAAAAAACCTGCAAGTCTTTCCGCTTGCAGGTTTTTTTGCGCCTTAAAATTTAAAACTGCGCCCTATTTTGCCTTTTCGGCAGTCTGCCCTGCATTGGCCGAAGGCGCAACAGATTCGACTTTTTGCGCTTCCGCTTTCTTTTCAAACGGATTTTTGATTGCTCCCGCCTGCAAGCACGCACCAAATATCGAAGCCGCCAAAATCAATATGAAAATAATCGGCAAAGCATAGTTTCGCTTCTGGGCAAACGGGTCTTTCAGGCATTTGCGCGAACCCTTCGGCAAATGGGCGTTTGAAGTGAGAGTCGCGCCAAGCACCAAATTCATTTTTGCGCGGGTATTTACAGCCCAAGAATTTGCGTCGAGAAGAGGGCCCAAGTTGCGCTTTTTAAGCTTTAAGCTTGCAAGCACCATGGAAGGAAGCGAAATAAGCAATATCGCCCCGACGATGTAAAG
>JAGBWO010000009.1 GCA_017629765.1 Opitutales bacterium
CTTTATAATCGGCGTATTGCCGATGTTCGGATTTTTGACGGGATTGCCGTTCAACCCGGTGATTTCCTTCTTCGTGGGCGCGGTTTTATACGCTGTCTGCATGAAGGCGGGCTTAAAATCGAAACTCGCCGAATAGGCTTTCTTTTAACAAAAAACCGGCGCATTGTTCAATGCGCCGGTTTTTTTTGATTTCTTTAAAAATCGAAAAGCGACATCTGCCCCGATGAATTTTGCAAAAAAGAATTTTCCTTTTTTGCGATTTTCGGCTTTTCGTCGGATTTTACGCCGAATCCCGCAGAAACTTCGGCTTCTTTAAGCATCGCAAGAAATTCGTCCTCGCTCAAAATTTTAACTCCCAATTCGCGCGCCCTGTCCAATTTTGACGAGCTTTCGCTTGCGCTTATCAAAAAATCCGTAGACTTGCTCACCCCCGAACCTACCCTGCCGCCGTAAGATTCTATGAGGCGCTTTGCGTCGCTTCTTCCCATTGAGCTCAAAGTCCCCGTAAGCACAAAAATCTTGCCTCCGAAAACCGCAGATTGAGAGGCCTCCTCCGCCTTAAAATTCAAGCCGCTTTCCCGCAGCCTGTTTATTATGCGCAGGTTTTCGCCGCTTTTAAAAAACTGCAACACGGAAAATATTATTCTTTCCCCCACGCCGGAAATATCGGAAAGAGCCTTCATGTCCGCATTCATGAAAGAATCGAGGCTCTTAAAAGCAAGCGCAAAGTCCTTTGCGGCGCGCTCTCCGACATACGGTATGCCAAGGCCAAAAATAAGCCGCCACAAATCGCGCTTTTTACTGTCCTGAATTGCCAGCAAAAGATTTTCCGCCGACTTTTGCTTGAAATTCTTTATTTTGTACAAGTCGTCGGCGTTCAACGAATAAATATCGGCAAAGTTTTTCAAAATCCCGAGGGAGGCAAGCTGCGAAACAACGGCGTCGCCAAGCCCGTCTATATCCATGCAAGAGCGGGAGGCAAAATGAACAATTCTTCTCCGCATCTGTTCGGGGCATTCGGGGTTTATGCATCTTAAAACAGCTTCGCCCGCATTGCGCACAAGGCTTGAACCGCACTTCGGGCAATATTTCGGAGCGGCGTAAGATTCGGAATTTTCCTTTCTGCATTCAGGCAGAATGCGGACAACATCGGGTATGATTTCACCGGCCTTTTCGATTTCCGCAACGTCGCCTATTCTGATGTCTTTGCGGGCGATTTCGTCGAAGTTGTGCAAAGTTGCGCGCGAAACGTTTGTGCCGGAAAGCAGAACCGGAAGCCTTTCGCCCTCTTTTTGGGCGTCTTCAAGCTCCGCAACGGGAGTAATCGCGCCAGTTCTTCCCACCTGCAAAGTAATGTCGTAAATCCGGACTTTTGCGCGCGCGGGCTTGTACTTCCATGCAGTCGCCCAGCGCGGAAACTTGCTAGTCCACCCCGCAAGCGAGTAAAGCGACATATCGTCCAATTTGACAACCGCGCCGTCGGTATTGAAGTCGAAAGTTCCGCGCTCTTTGTCAAGCTCGCAAATTTTTTGGTAGGCTTCCCCTATTCCGAAAGCGATGGCATACCAATTAACGGAGGGAAGACCCAAAGATTTCAAAAACTTGGCAAGGCCGCTTTGAAACAATATTTCCGCGCCCTCTATTTTCCCTATCGAATAAAAGTTCGCAAGAAGCGACCTTTCCGCAAGAATTTCCTTGTCGAGAAGCTTCAAAGTCCCCGCTGCAAGATTGCGCGGATTGGCGTAAAGACGGAGCTTCTTCGGGCTTTTCTCGTCTTCCTGCCCTTCAAACTGCGCCTGCTCGCTCTTTGCAAACTCCGCCTCCTGCCGCGCCCTGAATTTATCGAATTCGGAATTCGCCATAAAAGCCTCCCCGCGAACTTCCAAAATTTCGGGTATATTATCCCCCTTTAATTCAAAGGGCAGATTTTTTATTACAGAGGCGTTGCGCGTGATGTCGTCGCCCACGCTTCCGTTCCCCCGCGTCAAAAGGCGCGAAAGCCTGCCGTTTTCGTAAACTGCGGAAATCCCCGCGCCGTCTATTTTAGGCTCCACAACATATTTCAGGCTTTTTGAAGAGCCTATCGCCTTGCGCAACCTTTCGTCAAACTCCTTCAAATCCTCAAAGCTGAATGCGTTGTCCAAACTCAGCATTTTGGAAAGATGCGCGCGCTTTTCAAAGCCGCTTGAAGCGTCATCGCCAACCTTCTGCGTGGGGGAATCGGCGCTGTAAAATTCGGGATGGGCATCCTCCAAATCCCTAAGCCTGCGCAGGAGCCTGTCATATTCCGCGTCGCTTATTGCGGGCGCGTTTTCAACGCGGTAAAGCCGCTCGTATTCCGCTATCATTTTGCGCAAAGAAGAAATTTCATCGCCCGCATTTTCCATGTTTTCCATCTTTTATTTTTCGCCGCAAAAATCAACCAAAAATCCGAAAGCTTCAAAAATATCAAACGCATACGCCATATCAAAACAATCAGTTTAATCCAATACATCCAAAGTACGTTTGCGGGATTTTCACTTATGCGCTATATTGCGCTGCATGAACGCAAATCTCTCATCAAACAAAATGCCCTCCCGACGCGTCGGCGCGGGCGCATTAAGAAACCTAAAACCCGAAAGCCTTTCGCGCGCAATCGAAGCCTTTGAAGCCGGAAGGCTCGGCGCGGCGGCGAGAATATTTGAAGCGGTCGCAACAAGAGACGACTTAATAAGCGGGCTTTTCTTAAAACGACGCAAATGCGTGGCTCGCCTCGACGGGGAAGTCGTCGCGCTCGACGAAAGCAAAACGGCGCAGGAGCATGCAAAGGTTCTAAGAGACTTCTATTCTTCCATTGAAGTCGAAAACCTCGCAGACAAAAACGAGCGGGGAGGGCTACGCCTGCTTGTCATGCAAATGATGGGCGCAGTCGGAATGAAATACTCGGCGCACAAAGTCGAATTCAAGAGAAAAGATTCGGTTCTTTCGGCAAAATTCGTCCACTATCCCCTATGGCTTTTCGAGAACACATCGGGTTCGCTCCGCCTTTTGGAGCGCGAAGGCCAGCTTTCGGAAGGAACCGAGCTTAACGAAAAAGAATGGCTCATAACCGCCTCCGACGGGCTTATGATACCAAGCTCCATAGCCTATATTTTCAAGCACCTCACACTGCGCGACTGGCTCATATACTGCGAGCGCAACGGAATGCCCGGTGTGAAAGCAAAAACCGACGCATACCCCGGCAGCGAGCAATGGGAGGCTGCGTGCAAAGCCGCAAGCGACTTCGGCGCGGAGTTTCACGCGGTGTTCTCCCAAGGAACGGACATTGAGGCGATAGATTTGTCAAGCCGCGGCGCCCTGCCCTATCCGCAGCTCGTGGAAAGAATGGACAGAATGCTGTGCGCCCTTTGGCGAGGCGGGGACCTTGCAACAATGGGCGGCAAAAGCGAAATGGGGTCGACTTCGCAATGGTACGAAAGCTCATTGATTGAAGAAGACGACGCCGAAAACATATCGCAAACCCTAAACAGGCAAATAGACAGAACCGTAATCGAGCTTGCTTTCGGAAAAACCGCGCCGCGCGCAAAATTTATGCTGCGCCTTCCGGACTACGAAAGCCATTTGTCGGAGCTTTCCGTAATCGAGCGCCTTGCAAAAATAGGATTAAAACCCGACCCGCTAAAACTCGCAAAACGCTTCGGATTTCCGCTCAAAGAGGAAAAGTAAAATGCCAAGAGAATACATCGACTTAGTCCAGCTTCTCTGCCCGTTTGGCAACTGGGCGCATTCCAAAGGCATGCAGGTTGTCGATAAAACCGCCTGCGAGAAAATCCGCAACAACTTTATGAGAAGCCTTGCGAGAATAAGGGGGATTCCCATATACGTCGGGCATCCCGACGACGAAAGCGGAATACGCCCGTTAAAAGCCGCAGGGAAAATCCAAAGCGTATGCATTACCGAACAGGGCCTTGTGATTTGCGCAAGGTATGAGCGCAAAATCTTTTCTGAAATTCGGCAGGGAAAGCTCAAATGGCTTTCGCCGCGATGGCAAATGCAAAAGTTAAAGGAAGGATATTTTAGGCCCGTAAGGCTGATTTCCGCGGGGCTTACAAACAACCCGAATATTCCGTCGAGCGGCTCAATCTTATTGGCATGCGCGGATTTTGAAAAATCCGTTTCGGCACTCGAAAAGGCGAAGCGGAAACTGTCGCTTGCCATAAAAAAAATCGCCGAATGCGCAAACGCCGGCAAGGCGGTTTCGGCGGAAGTTGAATTCCTAAAAAACGAAAAAATGGATGAAAACATCGCGAAATTAAACCAAAAGCCGCAGGCGTTTGAAATGGCAGCAATGGCGCTCGCCCTCGCGAAAGAAAACGGCGGAGACTACGCCGCAAGCTTTGCAAAAATACGCCGCAAATACTACGGCTCAAACGGGCTTAAATAATTTAGGGGCGCACCGCCCCGAAAAACAAACAAAGGAAAATACGATGAAAAAAATAAAAACATATATTGCGCGCCTTGTTTGCGCGTTCAAAAACCGCGTCTTCTGCAACATAGCAGAGGGCACGCATGCGGGCAGAATAACGCGCGTTGCCAAAGCGGAAATTCCGACTTCGAACCTGCTGGTAATGGCGTTCGGCGGCGGAATTAAAATCGCGGGAGCAACCGACCGCCCAATCGGAGTCTGCTCCGACTGCGGCGAAGAGGGAGACGTCTTGGACGTTGTCTTGCCGGGCTCCGCAGAAAGCTCGATAATCTGCATTGCAAACGGGGCGGTTGCCGAAGGCGATTTGCTCTATTCGGCGGACGGCGGAAAAGTGTCGGCAAGCGTCAGCCCGAACTGCCACAAAGTGGGAATCGCGCTTTCTTCAACCTCCGCAGGCGGAGTGGTTGAAGTCGATCCGCAGGGATTCGGCATGAAAGCCTATGAAATCCTCGCATGCGGGCTGCACACATGGGAAGGCGGAGCGTCGACAACGGATTCGCTCACAATTTCAGGCATAAAAGAAAACGACTGCGCCTTCGCGGTGCTCGCACAAGCCGGCGGCTCCGAAACAAAAGTAAAAGCCGAAGTAAATCCCGAAAACAGCGAAGTCGTCTTCACTCTCGACGCAAACGGCTCAAACGGCTCGACCCTCATCAACTGGATGGTTGTAAGAAATTCATAAGAGGAAAAAGAAATGGAAAATATCACACAGGCAAGCCAAAACAAATTCAACGCGGCGACATATTCGGAAGCCCTCACCGCATTTACGGTGGGATGGCAGGACAGCGACGCCTCCAAAATCCTGAATTTCATAGCCCCCGCAATTCCGGTTGGCAGGCGCTTCGAATTCAAACGCTCCGATAACGCCGAGGCGTTTTACTCCGAAAGCGACGACCTCCGCGCCGTCGGCTCCGAATTTAAAAGAGTCCACTACAAGGGCGAAAGCGTAAACGAAAAGACTTTGAACAAGGGCCTTACCATGCGCGTTGACCACGACGAAGTGGCGGACGACGACTGGCAGGAACGCTATACGCAAATTCTGCTGCAAAGACTTTTGCGCAACGAATTAAGAAGGGCGATTTCCGCCCTCGAAACCATTGCCCAAAACAGCGGCAGCCCCGCAGTCTGGAATTCCTCCGCAAATCCCGACGCAGACATCAGGGCGATGCTTTCGGCATGCGCCGACCAAAGCGGGGTAAGGGCGAACAAAATCCTCTTCGGCGAAGACGCATGGTCGATGCGCCTCGACTGCCTTGAAAACCAGTCAACTTCCGTCGCATTGAGGGCAAGCTCGCTCACGCCAAACGAACTTGCCGCAAAGTTTATGCTTGAAGGCTGCAAAGTCTTGTCGGCGAGATACCAGCAAACCCCGACGCAAAAGGCAAAAATCGCCTCGAACAAAATCTTCGCCTTCTGCGCGTTCGACGGAGTCTCAAAAGACGAGCCTTCAAACTTAAAACGATTCTACACTCCAAGCCCCGAAGGCACGGCTTTCAGGGTTTATCTGGAAGAACACGCAAAATACACCGACATCACGGTGGAACACTATTCAAGCATAGTGGCTACAAGCGCTCTCGGCGCCCGCTTGCTTGAAATAACCAACTCCTAACCGCAAAGCCGCCTGCGGCATAGACGCGCCGCAGGCGGATCCCAACTTTTATGAACTGGATAAAAATAACACACCAAGACTTGGAAATAGTACTAAACAAAAGCCAGCTTGAAATTTTAAAGGCTGCTGAATTTGCAAGCCCGGGAAGAGATATTGCAGAAAGCGTGATATCTATGGCAGTGTCGCGCATAAGAGCGGAAATTTCCGCAGGACAGGCAAACTTCCTCGACCCGGACCACTCCCGCATTCCTCCGGAGCTTAAAGAATGCGCGTTGTCGCTTGCATTGGAGGCATTGCAGGCGCGGCTTCCCGACATGCCGATGCCATCTTCAATTTCAAAACGCGCAGACTTGGCGCGCGAAACGCTCGCAAGGGTGGCGGAGGGCGAACTTCCCGTATCGCAGCCCCTTTACGGAATAAAAACCGCAAGAAAGAAGGGCGTCAGCCTCTTGAAAAGCAGACGCCAAAACTTTTCGTCAAAAACAATGGAGGGGCTATGACCGCAAAATCCGAAATCGAAAAACTGCAAGAGGCGGTCGGCAGGCGGCTTATGCTTGCGGGAGATTTTGCAACCGCAAACATATATCTTGAAAGCGCGAGGCCCGGCAACCTTAAAGCGGGCAATTCCTCCTGCGGAGTAAAAATAACGGTGCGCGTTCCAATGCCGCAAAGTGCGTCAAAATATGCGGCGGGCCCCGTATTCTCCAAAGTCGATCTGCAAATTTTAATCGAGCGCGACGACGCCGTTGCAAAACACACGCCGTCAATTGCCGCAATCGCCGAAAGCGTAACGCTTGCCATCCACAACTGGACCGCCCCCGCCGACTGCGGCTACGGAAAGGTTCGAATTTCAGAATCCCGCCCGTGGCAGCGCGCCGAAAGCAAAAGCCCCCAAATATCCTCAATGCTCGTAAACTTCTCAACCCAATCGGTTTTAGGATAAACCATGAAAATAAAATACTCGAACCTCACAATATCAACTCCCGAAAATCCCCCCAAAAACTTTTCGCTTACGCTGAAAAAAACCCTTCAAACCGACAAGGCAATCGGGCTTGAAAACGCAATGGTTTCGGACAGGGGCAACTGCGTGTCCTCAGTTTCTTTCAGCGTGGAAAACTCGCGCAAAACGCCCGAACTTGCGGAAGAATTCTGCATAGATTTTATCCGCGAAATTTCAAAACTGCCGCCGTCTACGCTCGAAATCATTTTCGGAGAGGGAGAAAATCGAAAATCTTTTAAAATAGAAAACGCCGCCGTCTCGAAATGCAGGGCGTCTGTCGAAGGGCGCATAACAAGCCATTCGCTCGAATTTACGGCGGGAGCCGCGGAGGAATAACTCTATGGAAGAAGAAATCAAAAACCTCGAAAGGGAGCTTGCGGAAGCCATTGCGGAAATGCAAAGGCAAATGCAGCTTCTCGAAAACGAAATAACTGCGCTAAACTCAAAGCTTGAAGAGACCGCAAGCCAGCTTCGCAACATAAGGCACCAAATATGAATTCGCCGCAAAAAAAATGGAGCGTAAAAATAAACGGAAGCCCTTTTCAGATTGCGGATTTAAAACTAAAATCGGCAATTCTGAACCTGCGCACGCTCGCATCCGACCGTTTTAAAATTTCATCGCCGAAAAAATTCCCTTTTTCGGAAGGCGACAGGCTGTCGCTCTTTTTTAACGGAGCCTGCAGGTTTGCCGGCTTCTGCGGCTCGCTTAAAACTTCCATAACCGCCCAAAGAAAAACCTACGAGGCGGTATTTAAAAACGCATGGGCGGAACTTGAAAAAATTCCCTACACGCAGGATTGGCAGGCTCTGCTTGACGAAAGCCAAAGCGTCTCCACGCAGAAAATCTCGCGCATAATTTTGGGGCAGAGCGCGAACGGGGAAAAAATTTCAGCGGGCGAACAAATAGCCGACATCATAGCGTGCGCAAACTCAAAGGGAGCGGGCATTTCAATAGGAGAAATCGGCATATCCGCACAAATCCCCGCAGACGAAGCCTCAGACATGTCATGCGCCCAGGCAATTTTGCGCGTCTTGAAATGGATGCCGGACATTGCTACGGAATTCGACTATTCAGACGAAAACGCAGCCGTCCTGAACTTCAAAAAACGCTCGGAATGCGAAACCATATCGATAGAAAACAACGCCGTTAAAAGCATTTCGTTTGAAAAAAGAAACGACTTAAAGGTGCAAAACGTATGCATAAACTACGAAAAAACGAACACTGTAAACGGCGCAAATTTCAAGGCGGTGAGCCGCGACGTCTATCCCCCGAATTCCGAAATCGGATGCAAAAATTCTCTAATGCTTACGGTTCCCCTCGGCGGCTATTCGCAAAAGACGCAGCACCAGAAGGTTGAAACGGCCGATATTTCCATATCAAGCGAAAGCTGGTGGAAAAGCAAAGTTCCGTTTTTGAGCAACCCTAAAATATCGCATTTCAACCTGAAAAACATAAAGCGCAAATCAACGCTTCCGCGCGAGCTTTTGTCGGGAAGCGTTATGGAATGGATGCTGTGCGCACTCGAAAGGGACACAATATCCGCCGACGTGGAGTATTACATAGACGGAGCGCTTGCAGGCAAAGAAAGCGTAAGCCTTAAACTGCTTGCAACAAACGCGCGCTCTACAACATATTCAAGAACCGTCGCTGCAACCAAGCAGGAGCCGCAACCGTCGGGGCTTGCGCAGGCGATTTTTGAGGCGACAGAAGAGACGCAGACGGAAGGAGAATGCTCCATTGCCAACGCCCAAAATCTCAATTTGTTCCTAAAAAACATCCTGTACAAAAACGAACTTGAAAACGCGTGCGCAACGGAAACGTCGCTCGATATTTTCAAAGGGGAGCTCAAAGCGAAATTCGGGCCTCCGAAGCACCTCTACCCCGCAGACATAGCGGAACTTTTCCGCACCGCGTCAACAAGAAGGACGGCGCAAAACCCGCAAATACGCCTGACCGGAGAAACCTCAAAGGACAATTCGTTCCAATATTCCGACAGCGTTTATACCCCCGTAATCGCGGGCTTTCCGCAAGACTCGTACAAGATTTCGATTGCCAATCCCGAAGACGGGAGCGAAATTGTCGCCATAGACCCAAACGACATCGCCGAATCCGACGAGGTTACAGGCATATCGCTGAAAAAGCTTATGATAGTTTCAAACGGCAATCCGTCCCATGCATACTTTTTAATGAGCAACGCCCTGTAAATTATGCCAGAAGCATTCACACTCTTGGGCTGCGGAAACGGCTTTAACTTCTGCCCGCCCAAACTTTCGCAAGACAATTCCGAAGGCTTTCAAACCTTGAAGGAAATCGACTTGAAAAAAGCCATGGATTTTTACTGGAACATGCACAAGGTAAAGTTTTCGGGGCATGCGAAAGTCGATTTCCACAGCCAATTTTTTTACAACCGCAGCTTTGAATTTTCAACAGAATTTGAAGAAACTGTTTTCGACGAAACCGGAAGGGAAACGCAAGTCGCGGTATTTGCCGACGGCAATTTCACAGTCGAACCCAAAGACAGGCAGTTCAACTTGTTCTATTCGAGAGACGAGAGAAACCAGACAATCCTGATGCTGAAAGGCCCGTTTTTAAACGACATTGATTTCGACATTTCAAAAGCGGATATTTCGGGCGCAATATATGCTTTCAAAATATTTTTTGAAGCCGACTACGCGCTCGGAGAAATGTCTGTTTCAACAAGAGAGCCGGATTCGCTTAAAATGCCAAGGGAAACCGTAAACGCAAATTTCGGCGGATTCCAATTCCCCAATTCACATAAGCACAATATATAACGAATATGTAATTCCCGACTACGAATTTGAAATTTCCGATTTCGAACCCCAAATATACGCAGCCGAAGACTATTAAATCTTCGGCTGCGTTTTTTTAGGAAAAAAGCGATTAAGCTCCCGCCTCTTCAATGTGCTTTATTACTTCGTCAACGCTGAGGCGGACCTGTTTTGTCGTATCGCGGTCGCGCAAAGTCACGCTGCCATTGCCTTCGATTGTCTCAAAGTCGATAGTGATGCAAAACGGCGTTCCGATTTCATCCTGGCGGCGGTAGCGGCGGCCGATTGCGCCGGTTGCGTCGAAGAACACGTTCCAGCGGTTTTGAAGCTTCGCGTAAACTTCCCTTGCGCGGTTGAAGAGCTCCGGCTTGTTTTTGACAAGCGGGAACACAGCCGCTTTAAACGGAGCTATGCGCGGGCTGAACTTCAAGAAAGTGCGCTTTTCCGCCTGCCCCTTGTCGTTTGGAACTTCGTCTTCCGAATACGCCGCAGTCATCACCGCCAAGAACGTGCGGTCGACGCCGAGAGACGGCTCGATTACATGCGGCAAATACTTTTCCTTGCGCGATTCGTCGAAGTATTCCAAATTCGTCTTGGAGGCGTTTTGATGCTGGGTAAGATCGAAGTTTCCGCGAACCGCAATGCCCTGCAATTCCTGCAAGCCGTGCGGGAAATGGAAGGTGATGTCGGTGCACGCCTTTGCGTAGTGCGCAAGTTTTTCCTGCGGATGGACGTCTTCTGCCAAGTCTTCCGCCGGAAGCCCTATCGAAACAAACCAAGCCTTGCAGGCGTCAATCCACTGCCGGTGCAAAGTTTTCCAGTCGTCATACGGGGAAATGAAATACTCTATTTCCATCTGCTCGAACTCGCGGCTGCGGAATATAAAGTTGCGCGGAGTTATTTCGTTTCGGAAAGCCTTTCCGATTTGCGCAATGCCAAAGGGCAGCTTGACGCGCGATGTGTCGACAACGTTTTTAAAGTCTGCAAAAATGCCTTGGGCCGTTTCGGGTCTTAAATATGCAACTGCGGTTTCGTCGCGTAGCGCGCCCACATAGGTTTGAAACATCAGGTTAAAATCGCGCGGAGGAGTGAGCGAACCCGCCTTGCCCGTTGCGGGCGAAGGAATAAGCTCGTATTCAAACGGCTTTGCGTCCATATAATTTTTCAGGACGATTTCCCCAAGGGAACCTTGCCTTGCAAGCTTGCGTTTTAACTCCGCCGCTTTTTCTTCGGCGTCGCGCTGCATATTTTCATCTTCCAATACCGACACATAGCCTATGGTTTCGCCGTCAACTTTAACTTCGGCAAAAAAGAGCTGGTCGGCGCGGAAGCGCAATTTCGACTCCTTGCAGTCAACCATCGGGTCTGAAAAGCCGTCAACATGCCCCGATGCGCGCCATACGTTGGGATGCATTATAATGGAAGCGTCCAAGCCCACAACATCGTCGCGCCTATGCACAAAGTCTTTCCACCAAGCCTGCTTGATGTTGTTTTTCAATTCTGCGCCAAGAGGCCCGTAGTCGAAAAACCCGTTAAAGCCGCCGTAAATTTCGGACGACCTGAAAATAAACCCTCTGCGCTTGCAAAGGCCTTCGATTGTTGCCATGTCAACTGCCATAATAAAATTCTTTAAACCATATTATATAAAATGGCGGCGTTTGTTTCGTCAAGACTGTAATAAAGGGAGATTTTCATTAAACAGTTCGCAAACAAGGCAATGGCGCAAAAATTTTTCAACATTTTGTTTGCATGGAAGTATATTTTATATATGATATTGCTTATAAAGGAGATATTTTACTATGGCAAATAAATCTAAGTGTCCCTACTGCAACGCAACAATAACCCGCCTGAATGTCGAGGAAATAGAGCTTGAAAGAGAAGCGGGAGGCCCTTGGAAGGGCGTTTCCTACGCATGCCCGGTGTGCCGAAAAATTCTCTCTGTAAACGTAAACCCGGAAGTTTTTAAGCATGACGCGGCACTTTTAATTCAAGGAGTTATTGACGGCTCGAAAAAGCTTAAATAATTCCGCCCCCATTTTTAAATCTTGCTTTTACCCCTCCGACAGATTCATTTGATAAAATGAATTTGACACAAAAAGCAAAAGAAACGCTTGCCGCATTTCTAAAACCGCTTGAAGCCCCCGTTTTAATCGACGCCACTTGCGGCAACGGTTTCGACACTCTTTTTCTTGCCCAAAACTCAAAGCAAAACGGCAAAGTATTCGCTTTCGACATCCAAAATAATGCGGTTTTGCAGACAAAAAAAATCCTAAAAGAAAACGGGCTCCTTGAAAAGGCGGAAATTTTTGAAGCGTCCCACGCATTGTTAAAGGAAAAAATCCCAAGCGAATATTTCGGCAAAATCAACGCCGCAATGTTTAATCTCGGCTGGCTTCCAAAATCCGACAAAACCATAATCACAAAGCCGGAAAGCACCATAAAAGCCCTTGAATCGCTCGCCGAAATCGCCGATGAAACAAATCTTATAAGCGTCCTCGCCTATCCCGCCCATGCGGGCGGAAGAAGCGAACTCGAATGCGTGGGCGAATATCTTAAAAAATATTCTCCGCAAATTTTTAAAGACGCGGAAAATCCAAATTCTCCCGTGCTGTTTATCTTTACCATCCGCTAATCGCCCATTTCAGCCCTAATCTTGCGCAGTCTTTCCGCAGCATAAATTATTCGAGGAGATGGCGTTATAATCAAATCGGTGGGCATCATGAAAATATTGCCCTTCTTTGCCGCTTCGGTCTTCGACCAAACCGCGTCTTTTTTCAACACGGACTTTTTCCTTTCAAAATCGCTTTCATCGTCAGACTGTATTATAACCGCCTGCGGAGACGAAACCAAAATATACTCCTTCGGCAAGACCGCCCACGCCGCCTTCGTGTTTTTCACGACATTTTCAAAACCGCAATTTTGCAAAAGCTCCCCCGCATAGGTTTCCACACCCGCCGCCATATTTCCGAAAAGAAAAATCGCGCGCGGGCGGCTTTTTAGCAAACGCTTGCCGGCGATTCCGCGCCTGATTTGCTCCGCCAATTCGCGGCCCTCTTTCGCCTTGCCAAACAAAGAGCCTATGATTTCCGCATTTTTTGCGATGTTTTCAAGACCGTCCGCATAGACTAAAAATACCCTGACGCCCAAACTTTCAAATTTTTTCATCAAAAAATCTGCGGAAACATCGTGCAAAACCGCTATATCGGGCTTCAATGTCAAAATTTTCTCAAAATCCGCGTCCACAAAGCCGCCGACGACTTCCTTTTTTGAAAGCGCCTCATAAATTGCTTTTCCCGAAGCGCTGCCTGAAAGAGATTCGGGATATTTGCAGAATTTGGAAACCCCCAAAAGGCAGTCTCCGGCGCCGAGCGCGCAAATCGTTTCGCTCACCGCGGGGGAAACAGACACAGCCTTAGGAGGCTCCTTAAATTCAAATTTCCTGCCCTTGCTGTCAAAAACCTCATACGCGCACAAAGCCCCCCCAAGCGCGAAGAATAAAAAAAACATTGCAACCGACTTAAAAACACTCATCATTAACAATATTATAAAAAGTTAAGCTTTTAAATAAGTCAAAGCCTTTATTTGAATAAAAAAGCTTATTTTTTAAAAAAATCGGTAAAAAAAGTTGACAGACAGGCAAGAATGCCTACTTTTGCTTGTTTTCAATTTCAATATTTTAGAAATAGACAGGTAATATATGGGACAACCAAAACGCAAACAGTCCAAGCAGCGTTCACGCAAGCGTCGCGGCGCAAATCAATTTGAACTTCCCCAGTTGATGAAAGACTCGACTGACGGCACTCTATATATGCCCCACAGAGTAAATCCCTCCAACGGCACATACAGAGGCAGGCAGGTCATTAGCGTAAAAGTTTAAGCTCAACAAAGCTTAAACTTTGCCAAAAATACACGGGTGCGACGTTTTTTATGGAACTTGCCCCCGTTTTTCGTATATATTCATCTTAAAAACAAAAAAAGAATAATATGGGCGAAAATTCGAGCAAGGCATGCATCGCGGTTGACGCAATGGGCTCCGACAAGGGCGCAGGCGCAATCATTGCAGGCGTATGCCAAGCTCTGAAAGAAAACAAGGGCGACATAAAAATCATCGCCGTCGGAGACGAGGGCGAAATTAAAGAAAATCTGCGCCTGCACGGTTTTTACAAAGATTCGCGCATAGAAATTCACCACGCAAGCCAAATCATTGAAATGAGCGAGAAGCCAATCCAGGCAATGCGCTCAAAAAAAGACTCGTCCATGATGAGGGCGATAGATTTGGCGAAAATCGGCGCGGCGGACGCGATTTTAAGCTGCGGCAACACAGGCGCGCTAATGGCGGCGGGGACAATCAAATTGCGCACGATGGCGGGCATTGAACGTCCGGCGCTTGGTGCGGTAATCCCCAGAGACGGGAAAAATTTCATCTTGGTGGACGTGGGCGCAAATCCCGACCCGCGCCCCACGAATATGCTCGACAACGCGATTTTGGGCGCAAATTACGCAAGAGTCGCGGGCATAGTCGAAGAGGGAAAAATGCCGAAAGTCGGTCTTCTTTCAAACGGCACTGAAGACGGCAAAGGCAATATGCTGACCCAAAACGCGCACATTCTTTTGAACAACTCCAAAAATGTGGTCAACTACGCGGGGTTAATAGAAGGTTTCCAAGTCTTTCAAGGCGACTGCGACGTAATTATCTGCGACGGATTTACGGGCAACGTTCTATTAAAAACGCTCGAAGGCATAATGAAGATGTTGAAGGGAATGATGAAAGAGGAGCTGACAAGCAATATCCTCCGCAAATTCGGGGCTCTTTTATCAGTGGGTGCATTCAAGGGGGTCAAAAACAGGCTTCCTGTTGAAAAGTTTTCGGGCGCGCCTTTGCTCGGGCTTAACAAACTCATAGTAAAGGGGCATGGTTCAAGCGACCAAGCGCAGGTTGCGGGAGCCTTGGGCATTGCAATAAAATGCGTGCGCCGCCAACTTAACGCAAGCATCGAAAACGATCTTGCAAAAATACAGTTGGAGGCGGAAAAGAAAAAAGCCGTAGAATCAGAAACCCAAAACGAGAATGAATAAATCAATCATAATAGCCGGCACAGGCTCGTATCTTCCCGAAAAAATCATCACAAACCACGATATTGCAAAAACAGTAGACACCTCCGACGAGTGGGTTTACACCCGTTCGGGCATAAAAGAGCGCAGAATTGCGCAAAGCGAAGAAGCCGCAAGCGACATGGCTTTGATTTCGGCAAAAAGAGCCTTGGAAAACGCAAAATTAAAGCCCGAAGACATAGATTTGGTAATCGTTACGACAGTGACGCCCGACATGATGTTCCCCTCAACCGCCTGCATCTTGCAGGCAAAGCTCGGCATACGCAACAACATACCGTGCTTTGATATTGAAGCGGCTTGTTCGGGTTTTGTTTACGGGGTTGAAGTAGCCTCAAAAATGATGAAATCAGGGTATTACAAGAACGCCCTTGTGGTTTCATCGGAAAAACTAAGCGGTATACTCGACTGGCAAGACCGCAACACATGCGTACTCTTCGGCGATGGCTCGGGCGCGGTTGTCCTTTCCACTTCGGAAGAAAAAGACGTAGGCATTTTAGACACGGTTTTGGGCGCGGACGGCTCCGACACCGCAACTTTGAAGCTTCCCGCAGGCGGCTCTCTAATGCCCGCAAGTAAAGAAACGGTTGAAAACCGCCAGCACTTCATACAAATGAACGGGCGCGAAGTGTTCAAGCACGCCGTGAAAATAATGGGAGAAAAATCTTTTGAAGTAATTGAAAGGTACGGCATCACGCCCGAAGAAATAAGCCTTTTAATTCCGCACCAGGCAAACACAAGAATCATAGAAAGCGTTGCAAAACGCTTAAAATTGCCGATGGAAAAAGTGTTCGTCAATATCGAAAAGTACGGCAACACCTCGTCTGCGTCAATTCCCATAGCCCTTGACGAAGCCCTTAAATCGGGAAAAATCAAGAAAGGCGACTATATTTTGTTCGTAGCATTCGGTGCAGGCTTGACGTGGGGCGCAACTTTGGTAAAGTGGCACTAATTCAATATGCAAAAGCGCGTTTTTAAAACTTCCTTGATTTTGCTGATAGCGGGAATTTACGCATCGGCAAACGCCGCGCTTGTCTGGGAAAAAGACAAGGGCTGGCAGATTGAAGGCGGAGTTTTGGAAAACGTAATCGGCGAAAAAGCGGAGGCAAAAAACGCCTTGGAAGCGATGAACAAAGCCGGCAAGGCCCAGGAAGAAGGCGATTTTTCAAAGGCGATTGACTATTACAAAATAGTGGTCCAAGAATATCCCCTTTCAATTTTCGCCGCCGACGCCTATTTGCAGCTTGCCATTTTGTACAAGCGCGACGGTCAGTTTTCGGAGGCATACAGATGCCTTGAGCTTATCGTGAAAAATTATCCCGGCTTTGAAAAATACAACGCGGTGATTTCCGAAGAATACGACCTTGCAAGCACAATCCAAAAAGGGGCGCGCCCGTACTTGTGGGGGATAATCCCATGGTTTAAAGACTATAACCTTGCGATAAAAATATACGAAAGCGTGGTTGCGAACGCACCTTTCGGCGACTACGCCCCCATGGCGCTAATGAATATATCAATCATCGCAAACCATATCGACAAGCAGGAGCTTGCAATCGACGCGCTTGACCGAATAATCAATACCTACCCTCAAAGCTCCCTCGCCCCCGACGCCTACCTGCAAATGGCAAACACCTACCGCGAGATGGTTCAAGGCGCGGACTACGACCAATCGACAGTCGTAAAGGCAATGGATTTTTATCAAGACTTTATGATTTTGTTCCCGCAAAACGCCTCGATAGCAAACGCTGAAGCCGGATTTGAGCTTATGCAGGACATCCACGCGCGAAGCCGCCTTGTCATGGGGGATTTTTACTACTATTACAGAAACAACAACAAAGCCGCATCCATTTTCTATAACGAAACTATAACAATCGCTCCAAACAGCCTCGCGGCGGCAGAAGCGCAAACAGGATTAAAGAAAATAGCAAACGGGGAAATCGCCCCTATGACGATAGTCGATTTCTTCTTCGGCAGATACAAACGCCCGTCCTACGACGCTTATGAAGATGAGACGAAAATAGAGCGTCTGAACGCGGAAGCCTTTGAAATAAAATCCGCCGAAGCGTTTATAGAAACTCCCGCAATTTTTGACGAAAACATTGAAGCCTCCTCGATAAGGGAAGAAAGAGACGCCCAAAAGTCGGCTGTCAAAAACTTTGAAAAGGCTTTGAAAGACGAAGGTTTTATAAAATAGAAAGGCTCGGCTTATGCGCGCAATCTTGAATTTTTTGGTTTTAACGCTCTCAAGTCTGGCTCTGTGCGCGTGCAACTACACTCTCGAAGGCACGGCGCAGCCTTTGCCGTTTAAGACGATAGCAGTAAAGCAGGTGGTAAACAACTCCTACGCGCCGCAAGCCTCAAACCCGCTAATGACGCAGGTTTGCACTATGCTTTCGCAAACTCCCGCGCTAACTCTCACAAGCTTGGACGAAGCCCAAGCCGTGCTTGAAATCACTTTGGACGACTACACAAAAAGCGTCTATGCAACCCGATACGAAGATACCGACATGGCGCGCGCAATAACGGTAAAACTTTCCGCAAACTGCACCCTGCGCAATCTGAAAACGGGCGAAGTAATATTCAAAGACAGGCCTTTCAGCGTAAAAAACCACATATTTAACGACGAAAGCTTCCTTGAC
>JAGBWO010000046.1 GCA_017629765.1 Opitutales bacterium
ACCAAAATTCCCTTACGGAAGCTATGCTTAAAAGCGCGTATTTGGGCTATGTGGCAAAAAAGATGTGCGTAAACCGCATTTCAAATTCCGAGTTTGAAGCTTTTGTAAAGTCTTTGCCGAAATTCCAAAAAGACGGCAAGTTTGACGCCGCCGCATGGAAGGAGTTTTCGACCGCATTTACCAAGAGCATGGGTTTGAACGACGACCAGTTTGCGGCAATGCTTGCCTCTGTCGCCGTAGCGCGCTCGATGGACAAGATTTTTGTTGGACCCGGCTATGTAACGGATGTTGAAGTTTCGCGTTTTTATGAGGAGCAGAACGGAGTTTGGAATGTTTTGGTCGCCTCCTTGAATTTTGAAAAGTTCAATCCTAAGACGAAGGCGACTGAGGAGGAATTGCTGAAATATTTCGAGCTGAACAAGGAGTCTTTCAGGGTTTCCGCCGCGGTCGCCCTTGATGTCGCGTTCATTCCGGCAAAGGATTTTGCCGTCGCGGACGAAAATTTCAGCGACGATGAAATCGAAAAATTTTACCGCTCCACAATCCGCAAGTATTTGACTCAGGACGAAAAGGGAATTAAAGCCAAAGACTTAAAAGACGTTAAAGCCGATGTTGTCAAAGACTTGAAAAATGCCAATGCCGTAAACCGCGCATTGTCCAAGGCTGATGAAATTTTGACTGCTATTTACGATTCTGACGCCAAGTTTGCATCGGCGGAGTTCAAGAAAATTTTATCCGACGCCAAGTTGGAACTGAAATCTTTGCCTTTGGTGCGCCCCGACGAAAATAAGCCGGACGGCATCCCCGCCGAAGTTTTCACCGCAGGCTTTGAGCTTGGCGAGCAGAAGTTTTACTGCGACCCCGTTGCCGCGGAAGACGGAGCATACTTGGTATTCTTCCGCGAAAGCAAGGCGTCTTATCTGCCGGAATTCGCGCAGGTGAAAGCGGAAGTCGAAAAAGCGTATTTGGCCCAGAAAAAAGCCGAATTGTTCTCCCAAAAGGGGCAGGATTTCGCAGAGAAGATGAAAAACGCGAAAGTTGACGCCAAGGCATTTGAAGCGGCGGCAAAAGCCGACGGCTTTGACGTTGAGGACATCGAAAAATTCTCCTTTGCAAACCCGATGTCAATGGGCATGAAAAACGCAAAATTCTACGCCGCTTTGGCAAGGACGTTGCCCGTTATGAAGGCTGGGGAAGTATCGCCGATGGTTACTTTGTCGGGCGAGGGCTTCGTGGTTTTTGCAAAGTCTTTTGTATCTCCCGATAAAACCGCCTCAAAGGCTGAAATTGAAAAGCTTTTAAAACGCGCCCGGGCGGAGTTTTCGCAAGTTTCTTCAAGCTTTATCATAAACCACTATATAAATGCGGGAATGCCGAAAAGCGCGGTTTCCGAAGAGTAGTTTTTTGGTTTTTTCCAAGCCCCGTTTTTTTGCGGGGCTTTTTTTGTATCCGCAAGTTTTTTACCCGAAAGATTGTTTTTGCGGCTCATTGTTCCGTTTTTGTAAAAACATTACAATTTTGTAAGTTTTTTAAAAAATTAATACATATTTGTATTAGTGTGTTGACATTGTTTTAAAAAGCTTTCCAATACATTTTTCAACGGAATTATAAGCGTTGAAAAAATATGGCAAAACGTACAGATATTAAAAGTATATTGATTGTAGGCTCCGGGCCTATCGTAATCGGCCAGGCTTGCGAATTCGACTATTCGGGAAGCCAAGCCTGTAAAGCATTGAGAGAGGAAGGGTACAAGGTAATTCTTGTAAATTCAAATCCCGCCACAATTATGACCGACCCGCAGATGGCGGACGTAACTTATATTGAGCCTCTCACCCCCGAATCTTTGGAAAAAATCATCGCAAAAGAGCGTCCCGACGCCCTATTGCCGACTTTGGGAGGGCAGACCGGCTTAAATCTTTCCACCGAGCTGCACCGCATGGGCATTCTCGAAAAATACGGCGTGGAAATGATTGGCGCAAAGGCGGAAGCCATCGAAAAGGGCGAAGACCGCGAAAAATTCCGCGAAGCGATGATAAAAATCGGCTTGGACGTTCCCAAAAGCTCGGTTGTTCACACAATGGAAGAGGCTGTGAACTGGATAGAAGAGCACAAACGCTATCCCGTAATCATAAGGCCGAGCTTCACTTTGGGCGGCACGGGCAGCGGCATTGCCTATAACCGCGACGAATTTGAAAGAATGGTGGCTTTCGGTTTGGAAGCTTCTCCGGTTACCGAGATTTTGATTGAAGAAAGCCTTATCGGCTGGAAGGAAATCGAAATCGAAGTGATGCGCGACAAAAAAGACCAGTGCATCGTAATTTGCTCCATTGAAAATTTCGACCCGATGGGCGTCCATACGGGCGATTCCATAACCATTGCGCCCGCGCTAACTTTGACGAACAAAGAATACCAGCTTATGCGCGACGCTTCTTTTGCCATCATTCGCGAAATCGGCGTGGAATCGGGAGGTTCCAACATCCAGTTTGCGGCTGACCCCAAAACGGGCAGGGTTGTCATTATTGAAATGAATCCGCGCGTCTCGCGCTCTTCGGCTTTGGCTTCAAAAGCAACGGGCTTTCCGATTGCAAAAATGGCGGCAAAGCTTGCGGTCGGATACACTTTGGACGAGCTTAAAAACGACATTGTAAAGACTATTCCCGCAAGCTTTGAGCCGACAGTCGACTATATCGTCGCGAAATATCCGCGCTTTGCCTTTGAAAAATTTGTCGGCGCGGACGACACTCTGACAAGCTCTATGAAATCTGTCGGCGAAGTTATGTCGATAGGCAGGACTTTCAAGGAGGCAATCCAAAAGGCAATCCGCTCTTTGGAAATCGGCGCGCGCGGCTTGGGCGGCGGCGGAAAGTTCGGAGGTTTTGAAGTTTCCGATATTTCCGA